>JAYUFF010000425.1:0-5538 GCA_043738825.1 Schlesneria sp. | reverse complement strand
TCATCTACACGCACAGTCACGCGGACCACATCTTCGGCCTCGACGATCTCAGGCTGTTCGGCTACCGACTGAAGCGTGCCGTTCCGCTCTATTGTGAAGAGCCGGTCGAGCAACAGATCCGGGCCGCCTACTCGTATGCCTTCACTCCGGTAGACCCCGAACTGCATTACGGAGCCATCCCGCAACTCGAACTGCGTCGCATTGGGCTGGAACCGTTTGAACTGCTCGGCGTCCGAGTCCAGCCGATCCGCCTGATCCACGGCAAGCTGCCCGTCCTCGGCTTCCGCATCGGTGACGTGGCCTTCTGCACGGACGTCAGCTTCATCCCGGACGAAAGCTGGCCGCTGCTGGAGGGACTCGACGTGCTGGTTCTCGACGCTTTGCGAGACGAACCGCATGCGACTCACTTCGGAATCCCGCAGGCACTGGAGGCGGTCGCGCGACTAAAGCCCAAGCAAACGTACCTGACCCACGTCTCGCACTACCTCGAATACACCGAGACCAACGCCCGGCTGCCCGCTGGCGTCGAACTCTCCTACGACGGACTGATTGACTACTGTAGGCTTGTCGCTCCGCCGACAAGCGTCCCGTCGGCGGAGCGACGGGACTACGGTAACTCGCACAAGCTGGCAGCATGTGCTACGGCCGGGTCAGTACGGAATCCTCAGTCCGTCGTAGGAGAGTTCGACGCCAGCGGGCAGCCGGGCGTTGGTCTCGGTGTATTCGAGGTAGTGTGAAACGTGGGTCAGGTACGTTCGCTTCGGCTTGACTCGCTCGACCGCCTCCAGCGCCTGCGGGATTCCGAAGTGCGTGGCGTGCGGTTCGTCTCGCAAGGCGTCGAGGACCAGCACGTCGAGTCCCTCCAGCAGCGGCCAGCTTTCGTCCGGGATGAAGCTGACATCCGTGCAGAACGCCACGTCACCGATGCGGAAGCCGAGAACGGGCAGCTTGCCGTGGATCAGGCGGATCGGCTGGACTCGGACGCCGAGCAGTTCAAACGGCTCCAGCCCAATGCGGCGCAGTTCAAGTTGCGGGATCGCTCCGTAGTGCAGTTCAGGGTCCACCTCAGTGAAGGCATAGGAGTAGGCGGCCCGGATCTGTTGCTCGACCGGCTCTTCACAATAGAGCGGAACGGCACGCTTCAATCGGTAGCCGAACAACCTGAGATCGTCGAGGCCGAAGATATGGTCGGCGTGACTGTGGGTGTAGATGACGGCGTGAACGAGGTCGATCCGCTCGCGCAGCAGTTGGATGCGCAACTCGGGAGACGTGTCGATCAGAAACGTTCCTTCAGGAGTCCGAACCGCGACGCCTGTTCGAGTGCGGTTGTTCCGCGGGTTGGTCGATTCGCAGACCGGGCAATGGCAGCCGATGATCGGCACTCCGTGGCTGGTGCCGGTCCCGAGGAGCACGAGTTCGCGGGTGAAATCGATTGAACCAAGCATCGCATTCAAGGGCCGAAAGAGTTCGAGTTCGCAGGGAATTCACGAAGTGATCGTCAAGACTTCGCAAGGCGGCGGGAGTGTATCACACGTCGCGCGGGAGCACAGTTGAGAAGACGCCGCATCCGAAGCGAACCTTTCCATCAAGCCTGCCTAAACCGCGCGCGAGACCAATGAGCGAGACTGTGGTCTCCACAACTTTACAACATCACGAACCTTTGAAAACAGCCATTTGCCAATGACTCGATGAAAGCTGTCACGCTCGGCACAACGGTTGCGATGCAGTGATTGGTCGAAACGATTTCGACTGCGACCGCCGCACGGAGGCAATCGAAAAAAAACAGAAACCTGACGAGCGGTCTGTTCCACCAGGGGTAGTTCGGCTGGAGGTGTAGCCGGAGACGGTCCGATGGCCGTAGCCGGGCGAGCGCCTATGCCTCCAGCCGACTACTCTTTTTCTTTTCTTTGGGCGACGTTTGAGCCGAGATGATTCACGTTTGAATTGAAGCCTGACGCGCAAGCGAAGGACCGATTGGCGTTGACCTTCGCTTGCGCGTCAGGCTTCGATCCGACACTCTGCCAACGCCAGATTGGATCGACGAATAATCCGGGGGCTTTGTGATCGGATCGTTTCCCCGAGGACGCGGCGATTCTCATGAGCTTCACGCGCTGAGACATCAGCGGTACTCTCGTCGTCGGTCAGCCTGATGGTTCCTCGACGAAAGCGATCCGATGACGAACGTGGACTCTGCAACGGTTCCCTTGCGAGTACTCAGCCTGGAAAGTCGGCGAGGCGACGACATGCGGTCGCTCATCGAACGACATGGCGGAGTGGCGACGATCGCTCCGTCGATGCGAGAAATCCCGCTCGACGAGAATCCGGTGGCCTTTGCCTTCGGTGAGGAATTGCTGGCGGGGCGAATCAACGTCGTCGTGTTCATGACGGGGGTCGGAGCGACCGCGCTGATGGAGACGCTTGAAACGAAGTGGCCTCGCGCGACGATCCTGTCGGCGCTGGACGGCTGCATGACGGTCGTGCGCGGTCCGAAGCCGACGGTTGTGCTGAACAAGTGGGGCTTGCGAATCGATCACCGTGCGCCGGAACCGAACACGTGGCGAGAACTTCTCGCCACGCTCGATGCCGCCGGGCCGTTGTCAGGCCGCCGGATCGCGATCCAGGAATACGGCAAGCCGAGCGAAGAGCTTTACCGCGAACTGGCGGCTCGTGGCGCGAGTGTTCTGCCGGTTCCGGTCTATCGCTGGGCACTTCCCGAAGACACGGCTCCGCTGCGAGCCGCGATGTATCGCACCATCGCGGGAGACTTCGATGTGATCCTGTTCACCACGGCACAGCAACTTCACCACATGCTGACCATCGCGGATGAATCGGGTCGCTCGCGCGAGTGGCTGTCCGCAGCGAACCGGTGCGTGATCGCCTCGATTGGCCCGACCGCGACGGAAACATTGGTCGAACTGGGACTGAACGTCGATCTGCAACCATCGCATCCCAAAATGGGACCGCTCGTCAAAGAGGCCCTTGAGTCGGGCCGCGAACTGCTGGCGAAGAAACGCCGTTGAAGTACACCCGATACCCCAAGGCGGTCATGAACGAAACGCTTCCACGTTTAGCCCCAACGCCAACGGCGTGGGAGCGAGTGCGGGCGAACCCTTGATCGCACGCACGCCGTTGGCGTTGCGGCTAAACGTCTCATCGAGATCCGCTCGGAATCTATCGCACCACGAAGTTCACCATCCGGCCGGGGATGACGACTGTTTTCACGATGGTCTTCCCTTCGAGTTGGCTCGACACGGTGGGGTCGGATTTGGCGGCGGCTTCGATGGTCGCTTGGTCGGCACCGACGGGGACTTTCACTTTGCCTCGCAGCTTGCCGTTGATTTGGACGGGGATTTCGACCTCGGTCTCGATCAGATGTTGTTCGTCCCACGTCGGCCACGGTTCGTAGGCGAGCGTTGTCGAGCGTGGGCCGCTCGCAGAGGAAACAGTGTGGCCGAGCAGTTCCCACAGTTCTTCCGCGAGGTGCGGGGCGAACGGGCTGAGGAGCAGGACGAACGGGTCCATCACCGCGCGCGGGCGGACTTCCAGCGTAAGAAACTCGTTGACGAACTCCATCATCCGACTGATGGCCGTGTTGAACCCGAGCGACTCGATGTCGTTGGTCACCGCCTTGATCGTGCGGTGCAGGACGCGAAGCTGCTCGGCCGACGGAGCCACATCCTGCACGGCCGGGTTAAGTCGCACGGCGTCCTCGTGCAGTTCGTCGGCGATCATGCGCCAGACTCGCGCGAGGAACCGCGACACTCCCTCGACCCCCTTCATGCTCCACGGCTTCACCGCTTCGAGCGGCCCCATGAACATCTCGTACAGCCGCAGCGAGTCGGCTCCGAACTCGTCCACGACCACATCGGGATTGATGACGTTACCGCGCGACTTCGACATCTTTTCGGCGCGGCTATCGGCGGCAATGTTGTTGGGCGCGTTCTTGATGAAGAACGAGTCCCCTTTCTTCTCAACATCACATGAATTCAATTTCACAACCACTAGCTGACCGACTTCCTCACCACTTGGAATTGAAGGCGGACTGGTTGTTTGTGCCGGAGACTTAGTGAGTGACTTCGCAGAAACCCAATTCCCATTCTTATCTTTGTAGCCGTGGAATTCGACCTCACCAAGGATCATTCCCTGATTGACCAGCCGCTGGAACGGCTCGCAGGTTGAGACCAGTCCGCGATCGAACAGCACCTTGTGCCAGAAACGCGAATAGAGCAGATGGAGCACCGCGTGTTCGGCTCCGCCCACGTAGAGATCGACGGGAAGCCACGCCTTCTCGATGGCCGGGTCGAGGAATTGTTGGTCGTTCTTCGGATCGGCGAATCGCAAGTAGTACCAGCACGAGCCGGCCCACTGCGGCATCGTGTTCGTCTCGCGCTTGAGCCGCACGCCGTCGTCCGCCGTCTTGAACAGCCAGTCGGCGGGAGCTTTGGAAAGCATCGGCTCGGGAGTCCCCGTCGGTTTGAAGTCGGCCATCTCGGGCAGCCGCACGGGGAGCGCAGCCTCATCGTCCGTCCGCATCAACCCGGTCGGCTGCCCATTTGCGTCGAGTTCATGCCAGATCGGAAACGGCTCGCCCCAATACCGCTGCCGCGAGAAGAGCCAGTCTCGCAGGCGGTAGTTCACTGCCTTTTGTCCGACTCCATTCTCGGCGAGGTGGTTGGTGATCTTTATCTTGAAAACGCGCGTCGGTAGGCCGTTGTAGGAACCAGAATTGATTGCGATCCCTGGGTCTGTGAGTGGAACTTCGAGCGGAAATATCCTCGCATTGTCAGTTGAAAACCAACACTGCCCGCGAAAGGAACAGAGCAAGAAGAAGCCCGTTTCTAGTCCAATGATCGACACGACTCCACGAGCGTTCTGCGGAGCAGTTGGTGCGTCGTAGATTACTTTGATCAAGTTGGAGAGGGTCTGCTCAGCCGAAGGTATGTACATCGCTGCCGTGAAATCTTCCTTTCCGATGTATTTCTCGCAGCATTCAATGAACTCGGGTGGGTAGCTATCTGACGGAGCCACTACGGGCTTGATGAGCAGTTCATACTTTCTGGCGAACTCCCAGTCGCGTTCATCATGAGCTGGCACGGCCATGATGGCTCCCGTGCCGTAGCTGATGAGAACGTAGTCGGCGATCCAGACGGGAACTTGCTCGCCGTTGATCGGATTGATTGCGTAGCCACCCGTGAAGACACCGCTCTTGTCTTTGGCGAGGTCTGTCCGGTCGAGGTCGCTCTTCATCGCCGCCTGCTGGCGATAGGCATCGACGGCGGCTCGCTGCTCGGGCGTGGTGAGCCGATCCACAGCCGGGTGCTCGGGCGAGAGGACCATGTACGTCGCACCGAACAACGTGTCGGGGCGAGTCGTGTAGATGCGGAGAACGTCGGACGATGGCTCCTTCGGAAAGCCAGACTTCGCGCGAGCCGCCTTCCATTCTTCGTAGGGTGGGCATTGCCCACCACTCTTTGAATCGTTGGCGGAATTGGTGGGCGGTGCCCACCCTACGGGGCCGATGAAGAAATCAACCTCCGC
>JAYUFF010000424.1:0-5539 GCA_043738825.1 Schlesneria sp. | reverse complement strand
GCGGCGGCGCTTGAGATGCCGCCGGCTCTGCTGGAAAAGTATTTCGCGGCGGCCGATCAGATTCTCGATCGGTTCTTTGGCACCGAGCTGAGTTCGTCGGTCGATGGCCGCATTCAAGAGCAAGCGCGGAACAGTCGCGAGCAGATGTTCTTGCTCAAGCCGGGCGAATGGCGGAAGGCCGACTATGAGGTCGCGCCACCGCCGGGCGTCGATCCGAAAGACGCCGCGCGATCGCTCATCGCCGCATTTGTACGGCGTGCGTATCGGGGTCAGGCAGCACCAACCGACATTGAACGGCTTCTGACGCTGTTCGATCGCGCGGTTTCCCAGAAGAAGAATTACGACGACTCGATCCGTGTGATGCTCAAAGCGGTGCTCGTCTCGCCGAAGTTCTTGTTCCGGATCGAGAACGTAGAACAGGCGGCTCGCCTGCTCACCGATCCACCGAAGGACACAGGCGAGCCGCCTGTGCTACGAGTGACAGACCACGAACTCGCCGTGCGGCTGTCGTACTTCCTCTGGTCGAGCATGCCCGACGATGAATTATTGGAACTTGCGGATCGTGGCCGGTTGACGGCATCGGGGCCGGTTCTGGAGCAGCAAGTGCGACGGATGCTGGCCGATCCTCGCGCGCGATCGCTCACCGACAACTTCGCCGTGCATTGGTTGCAGCTTCACAAATTGCCGACCGCTCGGCCGAGCACCGAGTTCTTTCCCGAATTCAACGCGAACATTCGACAGGCGATGTTCGACGAGACCACGCTGTTCTTCGACACGCTCCGTCGCGAAGACCGCAGCCTGCTGGAATTGCTCGATGCGGATTACACGTTCGTGAATGAGGAACTCGCCAAGTACTACGGACTGCCGGACGTGCAGGGCAAAGAGCTGCAACGAGTCCGCTTGAAGCCGGACGATCATCGCGGTGGGTTGCTCGGCATGGGGAGCGTGTTGGCGGTCACGTCGCACACCTCGCGGACCAGTCCGACGATGCGCGGCAAATGGATTTTGGAAGTTGTCTTCGGCACACCGCCTCCACCTCCACCCGCCAACGTCAGTCAGATCAAGGACGAGCCGGGCAAGAAGAAAGAAGACATCCAGACGTTTCGTGAAAAGCTGTCGCTGCACGCTCAAGACGCGGCGTGTGCCGCGTGCCATCGCAAGATGGACCCGCTGGGCTTCGCGCTCGACAACTACAACGCCGTCGGCCGCTGGCGAGACAAGCTTGGCGATCAACCGCTGGACGTCACCGGCGAACTGCCGACCGGCGAAAAGCTGAACGGCGTCGCCGACCTCAAACGAGTGATCCTCGCGCGGAAGTCCGACTTCGTCCGTAACCTCGCCGAGCAACTGCTGACCTACTCGCTGGGCCGAGAACTGGAAGACTTTGACGATTGCCCCGTCCGTCAGATCGCCATGCAACTGAAGGCCGACGACTATCGCTTTTCAACGCTCGTGATGGAGATCGTGAAGAGCTATCCGTTTCAGAACCGTCGCCGATTTTGAGGGAGAGGATTAGACAGGAAGATTTGAGACAGGAAAATGATGAGCCAAAGGAATTGGGTTTTGCGTACTGAATCATGGCCTTAAATTTTCCTGTCACCAATCTTCCTGTCTTTTGCTTCCCATCGGATGTCACCATGCCAATCGAATGCCGAATCAGGTTTCCGCGACTAACCGAAGGCGAAATGGGTGAGATCGACTACCGAGTGATGTCGCATGCGTTTGCCACTCAAAACGAGCTTGGGCAATTGTGTGATGAATCGGTCTATCAACTGAGTTTCGCCGATCGGCTGAGAGCCGCTGGATTTGTGCCACAAATAGAAGTGCCCATCACGCTGACCTTTCGCGAATTCAGCACGACGTTGTTTTTGGATCTCGTGGTCGATGATCAAGTCCCCTATGAACTCAAGGCGGTGAATCAATTGGCCGACGAGCATGAGAACCAGATGTTGAACTATCTGCTGATGACAAACGCGAGCCGAGGGAAGGTCGTCAACTTTCGTTCGAAGTCCGTTCAATCACGGTTTGTCAATGCGCCGCTCGATGCGGCTGAACGGCGGCGGTTCGACATCGACTCGACACGCTGGTCGGGGGACCGGTCATTTCAGAAACTCGTCACGGAATTGATTCAGGATTGGGGCACGAGTCTCGATCAGTCAAACTATTCGCAAGCCATCGTCGAATGCCTCGGCGGCAAGGACCAAGTCATTCGGCAGCTTCCGATGGAGTTGGAGGGGCGTTCGCTGGGCAATCAGCGATTCCTGCTGGCATCCGACAACGCCGCTTTCCGGATCACGACGTTTCAGGACGGTGCGCCGCGCGATTACGTCAAACAACCTTGGAAACTATTGCGGCCAAGCCCGCTTGACTGTTTCTATTGGGTTAATGTGGGGCGGCATCGGCTGGATTTCCAGACGATGTTTCGGGGGAGTCACAGACAGGAAGATTGAAGACAGGAAAATGAACGGCAGGAGAGGGATTGCTGTTCTCACAATCTGGCTTTCATTTTCCTGTCTTCAATCTTCCTGTCTTAAACCTGTAGAAAGTCACGGCAACGACACAATCGTTTGAGGCACGAAAACCAAACTCATGATGAATACCAAGCCAATCTCTCGTCGATCAATGCTTCGCAACACCGGAGCGATGTTGTCTCTGCCGTTCTTCGAGTCGCTGTTTCCGGCGCGAGTCGCATCGGCCGCTGCCGTCGCCGCGAAGCCGCCGTTGAGGTTGGGCATCTTCACCGTGACGGGCGGCACGGTGCTCGAATCGTGGAAGCCGCAAGAGGTGGGACCGCTGGTGAAGTTGCCGTCGATTCTGCGTCCGCTGGAGTTTGCGAAGGATGACATCACGGTGATCAGTGGGCTGTGCCATGCGGGGCGGTCGGACAATTTGAATGCTCACGAGCATTGCTCGCTGCTGCACCTGACTGGAGCGAGTTCCGTGAAGAAGGAAGGGGGCAAGCTGTTCGCCGATGTCTCGGTCGATCAGGCTGCCGCGCGCGTGCTCGGCAAGGAGACGTTGCTGCCGTCGCTGGAGATTGGACTGAATGGTGGCGAAAAGAATTACTCGTTCCGCTCGCGCGACTCCGTCGTGCCGTATGAAGGGAATCCGCGACTGATCTTCGATCGCATGTTTCGCGGTCGGCAGCCGGTCGTGCCGAATTGGAAACGCCGCGCGGAAGCTGGAGACCTTCGGTCGGGGCCGGGTGCGGGGTCAGGAGACCCACGCACAGCGCTGCCGGGCAACGATTCGCTCGATCGCAGCGTGCTCGATCTGGTGCTCGGTCAGGCGAATGATCTGCGGCGCGGTTTGGGGCGTGGTGATCAGCAGAAGCTCGATCAATACTTGGACTCGGTCCGTTCGGTCGAGAAGCGGATCGCGTTCATCGAGACACGGCAGCGACAGGATGCGCTGGATCTGGCGAGTCCCGGTTCGTCGAAGCTCAAGTTGCCCGAATCACTGCCGAAGTTGGGGACGCCGATCTGGGAGATCACCCGGCCGACCGATCAAGACCCGTCGCGGCACGCCGACTACATCCGGCTGCTGGCCGACATGCAGGTGCTCGCGTTTCAAACCGACACGACGCGCGTTGTCACGGTGGCCGCAGGCAGCGACGAAAGCATGTTTCCCGGTGTCGTCACCGTCGGCTACGAGCGGCATTGCCACACGCTGGAACATCAGGGCAACGCCTCGCGCCCCGAGGACGCCGATCCGATCGCCCGCGAAGCCTGCCGCCAGATTCATGCCTGGTACACGCAACTCTTTGCCGAAACCGTTCGCAAGTTGCGCGACATCGACGAGGGAGGCAGCTCGCTGCTCGACAACACGCTGCTGCTCTTCACGTCGTACATGGCCGACGGAGGCCACGGCCGCGACGATTACCCGGTGGTGCTTGCCGGCAAAGCGGGCGGAGTGTTGCGGCCCGGCCGGCATCTGGCGTTCGACAAGAAAGCCCCGATGGCCAACTTGTACGTCGAGCTGCTGAATCTGTTCGGCATCCCGACGACTTCTTTCGGTGACAGCCACACGTCGCGCTTCGCTGGAGACTTTAACGGGCGTTTGCCGGGGTTCGTAGCCGAAAGTGGTGATTCATGAAGACGCCGCCGTATCTTCAAAAATGGCATCTGGCCATGATGCTATCGTCCTCGACGATGGTGTTGCGTATGAATCATTTCCTGAGTTTGCGGCCCGGTGGGCTGCGCGTTTGCGCCTCACGATCACACGCCGAATCGATGGTCCCGCAGAACGAATTTGGGAATGTCATCGCGATGGCTGTCGGTTTTGGCTCGCATTTGATGACTGGTTTCCAGAGATCTCGCTTGAACCACAAGATGATCATTCTGGGCAACTGATTTCGACGATTGCGACCGAAGTTGGAGTCGATGAAAGGCCGAGCGCGGAATCGCCCCAGAGTCGCTCAAATTGATTGGGAACAAGGCGGTAAGTTAAGTCTCGTCACGAGATCAAAGTAACCCCGAAAACAGCTTTCTTAAACTATGCCACACTCGGCCCCAAACAACTCAACCACGATGTCTGCCTCACTTTTCGTCGCCGTCGGTCATCGTGGCCTGCGGATGGTTTCCGTTGATGGCAAGGAATGGACCAACTCGCAGACCGGCAAAGAGGGCGAGACCTATCGCGCGGTGTGCTTCGGCAATGGACGCTTCGCTGCGGTCGGATCGTTTGGCGGAGCGAACCTCATCGCCGCGACGACGGACGGTGTCGCTTGGCAGACTGCTTCGCGAGACGCCAAGTACGTCAGCTATCTGCGCGGTCTGGGCTTTGGCAAAGGAACGTTTCTCGGACTGGGTGGCGACCCCGGCGCGGTGGGGGCGTCCAATCCGTTCGTGATGACTTCTGAAGACGGCCAAACGTGGAGTGAGCTGACTCCAATCGCCGGCAAGAACATGCTGCGTCGAGTCTGCTTTGGGAACGATCGCTTCGTGGCCGTCGGCGATCGCGGTCGTCGTGCAGCGTCGCCGGACGGCAAAGAGTGGACCGACGCGCCGAACGTCAAAGCGATCGACACGCTGATTGATGTCACCTTCGGGAACGGAGTCTTCGTGGGAGTCGGCCTGCACGGCCTACGCATGAGCAGCGAAGACGGCGTGAAGTGGTCCGAGCGACTCGCGGGCGAAGAGGGCGAGCACATCAACTCAGTGCTCTGGACCGGCGACCGCTTCGTCGCCGTGGGCCAGGGTGCGACCTATATCTCACCCGACGGCCTAAAGTGGGACCGCCATCCCAACACGAACGCGCCGCTCATTGCCGTGTACGGCCACGGCCAATTCATCGGCAGCCACTGGCGCGGCCGCATTCTGCACTCCGCCGACGCCGTGACTTGGAAATACCTCTTCCAAGCCGAGCACCACATCGAAGCGTTGGCCTTTGGTGGAGATGGCAAAGGCACTCCCTAGCAAACCGCAGGATCGCTCTTCTATACCTCGCGCGGCCAAGATTGAGTCTTTAACCGCGTGGGCAACGCCCCGCGCGTCGATGGGGAAACAGGCCCCAACGTAACTCGACGCGCGGGGCGTTG
>JAYUFF010000423.1:0-5542 GCA_043738825.1 Schlesneria sp. | reverse complement strand
GCGGGTCCGGAACGCGGTCGGCCATGTACCAGTGATAGCGTCCGTTGCCAATCGGTTGCACGGCGTACCACGTCAGGGGGTACAGGCCAATGTGTGCGAGCACGAACAGCACACGGATCGCATTCCGCGAGCGAAACGGCCCGCACATGGCCCACGTTGCGAACCAGCCATAACCCAACCCAACGAAGTGCGCCACATTGGCAATCTGGATCACATCGAGCATCGTGGCCCACACGCACAGCACTAGATACGCGAGACCAAACTGGACCGCCTGGTCCGGCAGGATGTTTTCGTCGTCGAACTGCTTGAGCGCGATGAGGGCACCGAACATGGCACAGATCGCTCCCGAGAAGCCCACCGCCGAGTGACCGATCACAAACTCAGCCAGCAGCGGCACGAAGAGGCTGGGCAACAGAAAGACCGCAAAACGGAAGCTGCCCCACCGCCGCTCCAGCCGAGTCCCGAGCGCCCACGCCGACAGACAGTTCATCAGCAGATGAGCGACATCGGCGTGATGAAAGGCATTGATCGGGATGCGCCACCAATCGCCATCCCACAGGTCGAACGGACCGTTCAGATCGGGATCGACCGCCTCGCGCCGGTCGCCTCGAATCGCGAAGACCTGCAAGGTCGTCACCGCCCCCCACTCGCGCTGCGCATCGCCGAACCGCACTCCATCGAACGAACGAGCCGTACACA
Organism: Schlesneria sp.; assembly: GCA_043738825.1. Lineage (GTDB taxonomy): Bacteria > Planctomycetota > Planctomycetia > Planctomycetales > Planctomycetaceae > Schlesneria. The sequence continues at coordinate 4,843 of JAYUFF010000423.1, read as the reverse complement.
CGACGAACAACGCCGTGCAGATGCACAGGCACTGAGCCGTGAGGGGAGCAACACGCAACGGACTCACAATCAGCGATCCTCACCTACAACAAGGGCCTTCAACCTTCGCATCGCGCGACGCCGACCATCTCTCTCTCGAACCGGAGCGGCCAGTCGCGCGGAAGCATAACCGACTTGGCTTTGTCCGGTCAGTCCGCCGCTATCGCATCGACTCAAACGGATGATTCATGCGAGCCACGGAAAACACAGCGCGGCTTCACTTCGTTCAGCCGCAACCCAAGTGAACAAGAACAATTTCAGCATCGTGGTCGGCAAGACCGGCAGCGAGACAGAATCATGAGTCCAGAATCAGGCAGGGTCACGCTCCTCGCCAGAGGAACCGTCCTCTCACGGGATCACCACATTCCGCCTTCATCATTCTGTGAAACATGATTTTGTCGTTCCTCTGCGCGGCGGGAAAACCGTTTGAAAATCTTCGCGCCCCGCGAAGAAACGAAACGTGAGTAGTACAGCGCGGCCCTCGGCCGCGACGAAAGCAGCAGAAGTTGCGCAAGCCGACAAGAATTGAGACGTAACAGCCTGTTGAAAATCGTAGGGTCTGCCTCTGGCTGGCCCGCTTGCCAACTGAGGTGACGGGCAAGCGGGACGCAGACCCTACGTTTTTCAACGGACAGCTAAGCCGGACTTCAGCCTTGGAATGTCATCCGCGCTCGTGCCGTAACTTTCGAGGTTGCTGCAACGGCGATATTCTCTGCCAGCCCTCCGCCGTGACGATCCGGGTGCCTCGCCCACCGAACACGGAAAACCGAACACCGAGAATCGAGCAACACTCATGCGCGCCATCCAGCTTCTGCAACCCCAGCAGTTCCGACTGATCGACATCCCCGAGCCGAACGAACCCGGCCCCGATGAGGCATTGGTGCGAGTCCACCGCGTCGGCATCTGCGGCACCGACATCAGCGGGTATCTCGGCAAAATGCCGTTCTATTCGTATCCGCGCATTCCGGGCCATGAACTCGGCGTGGAAGTCGTCGCGGTTGGCTCGGGCGTGACGAACGTGAAGGCGGGCGACAACTGTTCGGTCGAGCCGTACATCAACAACCCGGCCAGCTTCGCCAGCCGGCGCGGTCGAGGCAACTGCTGCGAAGACCTGCAAGTTCTGGGCGTTCACATCGATGGAGGGATGCGTCCGCTGTTCAAGCTCCCCGCGCGCAAGCTGCACGTCTCGAAGAAACTGTCGATGGAACAACTCGCTCTCGTCGAGACGCTGGCCATCGGCTGTCACGCCGTCGCGCGATGTGCTCCGCAGAAGGACGAGGATGTGCTCGTGATTGGGGCCGGACCGATTGGCCTCAGCGTGATCGAGTTCGTGAAGCTGACCGGGGCCAACCTGATCGTGATGGACATGGTGGCCAGCCGCCTCGAATTCTGTCGCAGCACGATGGGAGTCAAGCACACAATCCAAGCGGGCGACGGCCACGAGGAAAAAACGCTGCGAGACCTCACCGACGGACATCTCCCCACAATCGTGATCGACGCCACGGGGAGCAACAAGTCGATGTCGAACGCGCTCAACTACGTCGGCCACACCGGCAAGCTGGTTTTCGTCGGCATCACGACCGACATCGTCAGCTTCGCCCACCCGCTGATGCACCGTCGCGAGATGACTCTCCTCGCCAGCCGCAACGCCATGCCCGAAGACTTCGACCGGATCATCCACCTGATCGAAACCGGCACGATCAACACGCAACCGTGGATCACTCACCGCACCGGTTTCGACGACCTGATCGGCCAGTTCCCCTCATTCACCAAACCCGAGACCGGCGTCATCAAAGCCATCGTGGAAGTGCCGCAATAGTTGACAATCCCACTCTGAAATCTTCACCGTAGTGAGCGGAGTTGCTCGTTAATGTAGTACTGCCTAATCGAACAATTCCGATGATGTACGCCGTCTACGGGGCAAAGGAGCTTCCATGAGCCTTTTTGAACGCATTGCATCGAGCGCGAAGTCGTTGGCGCCAACTCGGCGCGGTATCAATGCCGCCGCATCTCGCGTCGCCAAACTCGTTTCAAACGCCAAGTCACTGCTACCCAACAAAGCCAAGCCGCCTGAAGACTGCCCTCCTCCGATCCCGCAGAAGCCGAAGATGAATGAGAAAAAAAAGGTTGTTGTCGCGACGACCAAAGCTCCACGCCTATCTGCCCCGTCGCAGCCAACAAAACCTGGACGGCCTTCTTCTCAGCAACTCCCCTCATTTTCTGAAGCGATTCATTCCGCTGCCGAACAGAAGCCAGCGAAACGAAACGGAGTTCGTTGTATCAATCTTGCATTGTTGGTGATCTGCGCGGTTGCGCTCTTTTGTTTGGGCAGATGGTCACTTCCTTCCGTTCCTCGGACATCTGCAAATCCGATGAACGTGGAAACGCCCGTGTTGCGGTCGAATGAGGCGGTCGATGCAATCGAAGAACACCTAATCGGCGGAAACGATGGCAATGCCGAATCGCATGTGTCGCCGATCGCTGCTCAGCCTTCAGAGGCGGTTGAGGCGAGTCAACTCGCCCCAACTGCAATTCTCGATGAAAGCTTACCCGCAGACACTCACCCGCCGAAAGAAAGTCCCCCGGCGATTACGCCGGGTGCTGGTCCGATGTCCGCGTTTTTTAAACATCCGGGACTGGGATACGATTGGATCGCAACTTACACCGAAGCAGACGGCACCCGTGTAGAGGGGCATTGGAGAAAGTCCGACCGCAATACCGATTCGCCCACCAAGCGTCCATCGCAACCGTTTTCATCGACCCCGAATTCGTCCGGATCCTCAAATCCTTTGCCATCGCCGTCTTCAAAATCGGAATCGTTGCCAGACGCGCCGGATTCGCCTCGGCGACCGTCAAATTACGGCACAACACAACCCGCGCCGCCGAAGGCCACTCGCACATGGGTTGATAGTCATTGGAGAAAGACCAAGAACGGTCGTACATGGGTGGATGGCCACTGGCGTGATAACAATTAACTCAACAACAATGCCACGCCGAGTGTGTTTGTTTCTAGCGACGATCAGCCTGCCGCCCATCGCTAATCCTGCCAGCTTGAGCGTGATGTCCCTCCTCTTGGAATCCAATGAACATCATCAAGTTTCATCTCGTCGGTGATGACTACGGTTGGTTGTCGAACTCCGCTCCGTATCCGATCTCGCTGGAAGGGGTGATGTGGTACACCGCCGAGCACTACTTCCAGGCTCACAAGTATCACAACGAACTGGTCCAGAGGGAGATTCGCAAGCAGCGGTTGCCGCAGGAGATCGCCAAGGTGGTCCGCAGCGCCAGGGTGCGCGTGAAGGGCGACTGGGACTCGAAGAAACTTGGCGTCATGCAGACTGCCGTAAGAGCCAAGTTCACTCAGATCCCGGACCTCAAAAAGCTGCTGCTCAACACCGGTGAGGCGGAGTTGATTGAACACACCGAGGACGATTCCTATTGGGGGGACGGCGGCGACGGCAGCGGGAAGAACATGCTCGGCATGATCCTCATGGACGTTCGAGACGAACTGCGGTGAATCGTTCTCGTGCGTAAGCACCACATTGTCCTTCGGAGCGGGGCGGCGTGAGCCCCCTGGTTCCCATCAACCTCACCACGAACGCCGAACCGGGGGACTCACGCCCCCCCGCTCCGAGAGAGCCAGAAGGAATCGAACGCCATGAAGTCCGCCGTCACGATCAGTCTCGTCACCGAAGCGAAGGGTGGCCCGTTTGTATTTTGGGATGATCTCCCCGCCGCCTGTCGTCACGCGGCCGAGTTGGGATACGACGCGGTCGAACTGTTCGCCCCAGGGCCGGACGCGGTCTCGCAGGCGGAACTGGCGGCGTTGCTGAAGGCTCATTCGCTCGGTCTCGCCGCCGTCGGAACGGGGGCCGGTTGGGTGAAGCACAAGCTGAGCCTCACCAGTCCGGATGCGGAGACGCGCACACGCGCCAAAAAATTCATTCGTTCGATGATCGACTTCGGCGGGCCGCACGGCGCACCGGCCATCATTGGTTCGATGCAGGGCCGTTGGGGAGAAGGTGTCTCGAAGGAACAGGCTCTCGACTGGTTGAAGGCCGCATTGAACGACCTTGGTGAACATGCCCGTCGTTACAACATCCCGCTCATCTACGAGCCGCTCAACCGCTACGAAACCAACCTCATCAACACCGAATCGGCGGGAGCGTCGCTGATGGAGTCGCTGCAAACCGACAACGTGCGGTTGCTGGCTGACTTGTTCCACATGAACATCGAAGAGATCGACATCGCGTCCGGTTTGCAGGACGGTGGCCGCTGGATCGGCCACGTTCACTTTGTGGACTCGAACCGCCGACCGGCTGGTTGCGGACACATGAACTACGCGCCGATCATTGCGGCACTGCACGCGATCAATTACCAAGGCTATCTGTCGGCCGAAGCCCTGCCCTGGCCCGATTCACTCGCAGCAGCAAAGCAAACAATTGCGGAGTATCGGCGGCTAATTCCCTAGAGCCAAACGCCACTGGGCTTGCCCCGGTGGTTTACAGGCTTTTGCGCTACTCAACGAGATGCAATTCCGCAAAAGTAGTGCAAAAGCCGTCGAGCCACCGGGACAAGCCCAGTGGCGTTTGGCTCTAGGGAATTAGCCGCCGATACACCGTCATCGTCTGCTTTGCTGCTGCGAGTGAATCGGGCCACGGCAGGGCTTCGGCCGAGAGGTAGCCTTGGTAATTGATCGCGTGCAGTGCCGCAATGATCGGTGCGTAGTTCATGTGTCCGCAACCGGCCGGTCGGCGGTTCGAGTCCACAAAGTGGACGTGGCCGATCCAGCGACCGCCGTCCT
>JAYUFF010000422.1:0-2092 GCA_043738825.1 Schlesneria sp. | reverse complement strand
GTTGCTACGCTGAGCGCGTTACTGTAGTCCCGTCGCTCCGCCGACGGGACGGCTTGGGACAATCCGTCAAACTCCACCGTTCCACCGCGCGAGGCATTCAGGCTGCGATGCTGCGGCATCGGTGGTTTCCAATCTCACGCTGGCATCCTTGAAGCCGCGCGAGTCAGTCCTCATCCTATGGCCCCGCTTCGGCTGGAGTCCGCCGACGTTCGATCGACACAACATTCAGGAAGAGATTTGCAACATGGTGGAAGTCTGTCCGTTTCGTGGCTGGCGTTATGACGTGTCCCAAGTGGGCGACCTGTCCGACGTGATTACGCCCCCCTACGACGTGATCGACGAGCAGCAGCAGGAGGATCTCTTCAAGAAGCATCCCTGCAACTTCATCCGGCTCGAACTGAATCGCGAAGAGCCGGGTGATGCCAGCCCCGACGCGAAGTACGCCCGCGCCGCCGGTTTCCTGAAGCACTGGAAGATTGATGGCATCCTGCAACAGGAGCAGGAAGATGTCCTGTACGTCTACTCGCAGGAGTTCGAGTGGGAAGGCCAGACGTTCGTGCGCGGCGGCTTTTTGGCGCGCATCCGGCTCGAAGAGTTCGGCACCGGAAACGTCTTTCCGCACGAGCAAACACTGTCGGGTCCGAAGCTCGACCGGCTGATGCTGATTCGTGCCACCCACGCGAACCTCTCGCCGATCTTTGGCCTGTATCCGGACGAGAGCGCCGATTTGCAGCGAGCCCTCGACGATGAGTGTCTGAAGCTGACGCCGTCGGTCGCGACCGACCACCTCGGTGTGATTCACCGGCTGTGGGTGGTCAAGGATCACAATGTCATCAGCCTGGCGCAAGCCGGCCTGCACGACAAACCGGTCTTCATCGCGGACGGTCATCACCGCTACGAGACGGCGCTCAATTACCGCCGCGAGCTGCGGGCGGCTGGCAAGCTGGCGGGCGAAATCGCGGCACCGAATTTCGTGATGATGATGTTCGTCGGGATGCAGGATCCCGGTTTGCAGATTCTTCCCACGCATCGTCTGGTCTCGGGGCTGCCCGACATCACGGCCGATCAGTTGCAGAGTTGCCTTGCGTCCCATTGCGAAGTGGAGCGGATCGGCACCGGCGACGAGGCGGCTCGCGAAACCTGGGAACTGATCGAGGCGGATGGAGGCCAAAGCGTGTTTGGTTTCGGCACGGCCGCCGACAACACCTGGCTGCTCGTTCGCGTGACCGATGCCAGTCCGATGGCCAAGCTGGCCGCCGAGCACAGTGAAGCGTGGCGGTCGCTCGGCGTGAGCCTGCTCCACAAACTGCTGCTCGACGAACTGATCTTCAAGCAGTTCGGTGGCTCGCCGAAATTCCAGTACGTGCATCGACTCGACGAGACCACGTCGGCACTGCATGCGAAGTCGCATCAGCTTGGCTGCCTGGTCGCTCCCGCCACGATCGACCACGTGCGCGAGATCGCCGCCGGTCGCGAGACGATGCCGCCCAAGAGCACGTACTTCTATCCCAAGCTGTTGTCGGGACTGGTCGTCAATTCGCTGGTGTGATCGTGCAGGTTCGGCATCGCCTCGCACTTGGCTGCGTTTTGAAATCGCTGCCGAGTGCGAGTTTTTCCGCAATGCGGCGGAAATTTCAATCGACAGCCACACCCACCCGCACGGCTCCGTCCCGTTTGACGTTGCACAAAATGTCGGGTGGGACCAGCGGCGCTTCGCCGCGCCGGCTCACCAGCAATTCTCGAATTTTTACGAGGGTGGGCCGGCGCGGCGAAGCGCTGCTCGCCCCACCCTCCTGATGAACATCAGGTTGGCGTGGGTGGGTGGGGGGTGAGGTGGTCGCCGAGTTTGAGTGCATTTCGTGGGGGGGGATTGGAGGCGGCGGTCGTGGTCTTGGCGTTCGTACCAGTCTTGGCCGGGATCGACGTACCGCAGGCCGTGCCCGAGGGCGCGGTAGATCTCGGGGCTCGTTTGCGGGCCGTGGCGGTGACGGCTTGGGGAGCGCCCCGCGCGGCCTTCCTCCGGCGCAGGTCGGCACCGAGCGCGGTTTGGGAACGGTGCCGTCCCTGAGCCGCCATCCGCAACGCGGCGGCG
>JAYUFF010000421.1:0-2094 GCA_043738825.1 Schlesneria sp. | reverse complement strand
ACGCCCATCGCGGTCTCGGCGCGGAAGGGGGAGTGACCGGACAGCAGCGTGTAGAGGACCGTTCCCAAGCTGAAGAGGTCGGTCCGCGCATCGACCTGCTCACCCCGCGCCTGTTCGGGCGACATGTACTGCGGGGTGCCGGCGATCACGCCGCTTTGAGTCAGGCTGGCATCATCGGCGGCTCGGGCGAGGCCGAAGTCGGTGAGCAACACTCGTTCGACGTTCCGCTCCAACAGGATGTTGCCCGGCTTGATGTCGCGATGGACGAGACCCTGGGCATGCGCGGCCGACAGTCCGTCCGCGACTTGCTGCCCGATTCGCAGCACGTCGAGCACGTCGAACGGTCCCTGTCGCGTGAGCCGTTGTTGCAGGGACTCACCCGGCACGAAGGGCATCACGAGATACGGCGGATGATGATTCGGATCGACCGCATGAATCGCGACGACATGCTGATGGACGACGGCCGCCGCCGCTTGAGCCTCGCGAGCGAACCGCCTCCGCGCGGCGGCACTCGTCGCACAGTGCGGATGCAGCACCTTTACCGCGACGTACCGGTTCAACTCGTGGTCGTAGCCCTTGAGCACGATCCCCATCCCACCGCAGCCGATCAGTTCGAGAATCTCAAACTCACCGAGCCGCCCGAGCATCGCGGGGTTGTCGCTCTTCGCGAGGAAGTCGAGCGGGATGGCATGTGCCGCGTCATTCGATGTCTCGTGCGTAGGGTGGGACCAGCTCGCTTCGAGTGCCGGCCCACCCTCGGGAGACATCGCGGAATCATGGTGGGCCGGCGCGGCGAAGCGCCGCTGGTCCCACCCGACTTCTGAATCCGAGCCGCTCGGCTTTTCGCCGTGGTACACGATTGGGGAAAGCTCATCCGCGCTGGAGAGCATGTCGCGCGTCTCACGCCACCAACCGGGATCGGCCGCGAACGCATCGAGCTGCTCGCGACAGGTCGCACACGTCTCGACGTGCTCGGCCACGGCGGTCTGCGACGCCTCGGGCAGCTCGCCGTCGAGCAGCCGTTGCAATCGTTCTCGATCACAGTTTGTTTGTTGCGCCACCATGTTGGTTGTCTCCCGTGATTTCTTGTTCCCCTCGCCCATTGGGGTGAGGTGTGAGGGGCGAGGGCGATTAAGGTACGGGGCCTGATTGCTGCCAGTGCTGTGTCACGTCTTGATCTTGGGGTAGCCTTGATCTTGGGGAGCCACGCTCGCCAGAGCGTGGGGTCCATCCAGCGTCTCGCCCACGTTCTGGCGAACGTGGCTACGACAACAACACCCATTCTTAGCTGTGACAATGCACTAGACTCTTGCTCAGATGAATGCTCGGCAACAGTTGCCCCTCACCACCGGCCCCTCTCCCCGAAGGGGCGAGGGGAGTAAGGCAAAGACACTGACTCACGTCACTCGCGCACCTCTTCGACCTTCTCTCTCAATCGTTTCATGACCCGGCTGCGGGCGACGTAGACCGAGCCGACTGACATCTTCAATTCTCTTGCGACATCATTCACCGAGCGATCGTCCACTGCCGTGAGCCAAAAGGCCTGCCACGTCGTCTCACGAAACTCGGCCCGCACCTGATCGGCGGCCCAGCGGAACATCTGCCGCTTCGTCTCGACATCGAACAGCGCCGACAGCTCGCCCTCGGGAGCGGGCTGCTCTTCCAACCAACGTTTGACATCACTGTCGCCACTGCCGCGCGGATGCCGTCCCTGCCGGATGAGGAAGTTGACGACGAGATTCCTCGCGATCGTGGCCAGCCAGCTTCGAAACGCCCCGCGCGCCGGATTGGCCTCCCACCGCTCGATCGCTCCCGCGACGGCCATCAAGACCTCCTGAGTCACCTCGCGCGCATCGGCCTCCTGCAACCCGCGCCGTCGGACCAGCCGCAGGATCACCGGTTGATACAACTCCAAAAACAACGACCACGCCTGCTGATCGCGCGCATCGCGCAGTCGCAGCAGCAGGCTGGGTCGAGTCTCCGGAACCGGTGTCATCCCCGCTGCCCCCACGCCAAAATGGCCGCCTCACTCAGAGGCTCTCCGAAAAGAAATGGCTTGTTTTCGGGGTGCCACGGTCACGGCTGTGCGTGGCC
>JAYUFF010000420.1:0-14776 GCA_043738825.1 Schlesneria sp. | reverse complement strand
GCACGCGCCTTGTACAAACGTCCGCACATCCTGGTGCTCGACGAAGCCACCAGTCATCTGGATATCGCGCGCGAAAAACACGTGAGCCATGCGATTCGAGATTCAACAAGGCGATGACCTGTGGCCTGGACCCGCTTTGACTTCGCTGGTGTCCGGCGTTGTAATCGCTCGCGGGTTGAGGGGTCTCATCGAACGGAGTCTGGGATGCATCGAGTCTGGCGGGTGGCGGCGCATGATGGCGCATTGGTTCGGGAAATGAGTGGGCGGCTGCGCGTCTCGCCCTTGCTGGCGCAGGTGATTCTCGCGCGGGGGTGTTCGACGCCCGAGGCGGGTGCCGCCTATCTCGCCAAGAAACTGACGGACCTGCACGATCCCGAGACGCTGCCCGGCGTGTCGGCGGCGGCGGATCTCATCGTCGCGGCGGTGAAGGCCGGGCGGCGAGTCACCGTCTATGGCGACTACGACGTGGATGGCGTGACCTCAACCAGCCTGCTCTGGCATTGCCTGCAACTGACCGGTGCGAACGTCGATTACTACATTCCCAGTCGGCTCGAAGAGGGCTACGGTTTGAACTGCGACGCGCTGCGCCAGCTTCACGCCGAAGACCCGACGCGGTTGGTCGTCAGCGTGGACTGCGGCATCACTAGTTGTGCGGAAGCGGCGGTCGCGAAGCAGATCGGGCTGGAGCTGATCATCACCGATCATCATCAGTTCGACGAGACGCTGCCCGAGTCCACGATCCTCGTCCATCCGCGTCTGCCGGGAAGCTATCCCTTTGGCGAACTGTGTGGAGTTGGTGTCGCCTTCAAATTGGCCTGGGCCATCTGTGCGAGACTGGGTGACGGCAAGAAGGCGTCGCCGAAGATGCGCGAGTTCTTGCTCAGCGCGATTGGCCTCGCCGCGATGGGAACGATTGCCGATGTCGTGCCGCTGGTTGATGAGAACCGCATCCTCGTTCACTTCGGACTGGCCAGTCTCGTCGAACGGTCGAACCCTGGACTGAAGGCTTTGCTGCGCATTGCCGGACTGACGGATCGCACGTCGCTGCAAGCCGAGGACGTGTCGTTCGCTCTCGCGCCGCGGATCAATGCGGCGGGGCGACTCGGTCAGGCCCGGCTGGCGGTCGAGTTGCTCACGACCAGCGATGTGGATCGAGCCAACGCGCTGGCAACGTACCTCGACGAGCTCAATCGCAACCGACAGACGGTCGAGCGGCGGATGCTCAAGCAGGCGAAGGAACTCGTTGCCGAGAAGCCCGAGTGGGAAGAGCAGCGTGCGTTGGTGCTGTCTCACGCCGACTGGCACGCCGGTGTGATTGGCATCGTCGCCAGTCGCGTGGCCGAGCATTATCAGAAGCCGACCGTGATGATCGCAATGAATGGCGTACAAGGTCTCGCGCAGGGAAGCTGCCGTTCGTTCGCGGGCTTCAATCTGCATGCCGGTCTGACGGCGTGTCGGCACTTGCTCGTGAGCTTCGGCGGACACCATGCCGCTGCCGGACTGAAGATTCAGCCCGACGGGATCGATCCGTTTCGCACGGCCTTCAGTCAATTCGTGGCCGACCACCACGACGTGCTGCCGGGGGCGGCGGAACAATCCGTCGATGCCGAAGTGCGACTGGCCGACCTCACCGTGAAGTCGATCAACGAACTCGAACAGCTCGGCCCGTTCGGTGCCCAGAACCGGCGTCCGGTCTTCGTGGCTTCGCACTGCGAGCTGGCCGGTGCCCCGAAGAAGATGGGCGAGGGCGAGCGTCATCTGTCGCTGCAAGTCCGCCACTTCGGCGTCTCGATGCGCGGCATCGCGTTCGGCAAAGGCGAATGGGCCGACGAGATCGCCCAAGTGAAAGGCCCGATTTCGATCTGCTTCCAACCGACAATCAACCGATTTCGAGGCCGCGAGAGCGTCGAGTTCCATCTGCTCGACTGGCAACCGACGCCAACCGGTTCATGAAACATCAACACGAGGGCGTGCGGCCACAACCAAGAAGAAGCGGCAGAACCACAAGGACACAGATTTCCCGGCGCGGCTTCACTTCGTTCAATCGCAACCAAAAAAACAGAAACAGGAACGCTAATCTTCACTGATCGACACTTATCAGAATTAGCGAAGATCAGCGCCAATCAGTGTTCCAAATTCTTCGCGCCCGGCGAAGAAACGAAACGTTAGTAGTACGGATGACACAGATAAGTTGATGACCAAGAACTCCTCTCTCCTCCCTCTTCATCAGTGCCATCTGTGAGATCCGTGCCAGCCGTGGTTAGTCTTTTCCTTCGCTGTCTGCGCTCTTCGTATGGCTTTGAAATACGTGCGGGACGGCGTGTCGTTGCGAACTCGTAGTACGATCTGTTGCCGACGTTCATCAACTCACTCCCTTCACACGTTCAGGACACCTTCGGCCATGCATCCGCCTCGACTCGGACCGTATGTGATCGACCGCAAGATCGGTGCGGGCGGGATGGGGAACGTCTATCTCGGGCGGCATCGCGAAACGGGCCGGGTGGCGGCGATCAAGGAGTTGCCCGCATCGCTCGCGCGGGAGGAAGGCTTCGTCCTGCGGTTCAATCGCGAGATTGAGGCGATGAAGAAACTGGACAACCCGCACATCGTCCAGCTCTATGACAGCGGGACCGACGACGACGAGACGTACTACTATGCGATGGAGTACGTCGAGGGAGAGAACCTGACCGCGCGGTTGCGACGCGAGCGGCGGATTCCGTGGGAGGAGACGGTTCGGCTCGGCATCCAGATTTGCGCGGGCCTGAAGCACGCGCACGATGCCGGCGTCATTCATCGCGATCTCAAGCCGTCGAACCTGCTGCTCGACACGCACGGAACGATCAAGCTGACCGACTTTGGAGTCGCTCAGGTGTTCGCGGCCGATCGTTTGACGGCCACCGGGGCCATCATTGGCACGGCCGAGTACATGCCTCCCGAACAGGTCGAGGGGCGGCGCACCGACCGGCGCAGCGATCTGTATGCGCTGGGAGCGGTCCTGTACACGATGCTTGTTGGTCAGCCACCGTTCAATGGCGGAACGGCGGCCGAGATCATGCAGAAGCAGCGTTTCGGCCGCTTCGACGCGCCTCGCAGTTTCGTTCCCGAGATCCCTTCGTGGCTCGACGACATCGTCTGCCAGTTGCTGGAGAAAGACCCCGAGAAGCGGCTGCCCGATGCGTTCGTGGTCTCGAAGCGGCTGCAAGAGTTACAGAAAAAAGTCGAGTTGAAGAACTCGGTCCCCACGCCCGGCTCGTCGCCTGACAACGAAACGCGCCTTGACGGAGCCGTCGTGTCCCAGCGACCGATTGGTGCCACGCTGATGCGCGACCTGCTGAAGGCCGAGATCGAGGCACAGGAACCGGATTCATTGTGGGAGCGGTTCTTCAACAAAACGTGGGTGCTGGTGGGGTTGCTGATGCTGGTTCTGGTCAGCGTGGTCTGGCTCTGGCCGGCCGACGAGGATTCCAACGGTCGGGTCTCCTCCTCGGGAGCAGTGCCCGACGAAGCCAATCGCATCGTGCAGATGGCTCGCCTCCGTAAAAAGAGTGGCGACCTGGCCGGAGCCAAACAGCTTCTCGATGCCTTGCGCGCCCTGATTTCGGGCGATGAAAACCAAGCCGCCACAGTGCGTGTCATCGATCGCCTGCTAGCCTCGATCCGCGATCAACGGGCCAGCCACCCGAGGGCCTTCATTCGCGAGGCCCTCGACCGTGCGTCACGACTGGCGAACGAGGAACCCGATCAAGCGGCGGCCGTCTGGTCGGGGATCGTGCTGCTGTATGACAGCGATTCGGCACTGCGCGATCTCGTCGAGGAGGCACGGCAGCGGTTGACGAATGCCCCACTCAAAGCCGCACCGGCTGCGGGACAGAGATGACGTGCGCAGTGAGGCCGCGTCAGGATCGCGTTCGGTTTTTGAGCTTCTCACTGGCGCGAGTCAGGATCGCACGCTCGGCATCGGTCAGGCTGTCCGATCCCTGCTCGTGAATCTTCGCGAGGATCACATCGACTTTGCCTTCGAGGTCTTCGGCTTCACTCGGCGGTTGGAAGACACGCAGGGTTTGCCGCGCGGTGCGAGTGCGCCAAGCACGCCTCCACGTCGCCGGACTGAACTGCCCGAGGACGGCATCCAATCGCCAGTCGAAGCGGCGGTAGAGCAGCGCAAACGCGATGCTGCTCACATACGAGGCATAGGCCAGCCCCATCAGCCCCGCTCCGCTTTGAAGCATGTGTAAGGCGGGATAAAGTCCAAACAGTGCCGCCAAGGCAACCAACCATCGAAGCTGGATCGAAATCAATGGCAGTATGTAGACCTCGGTTCGGGGATAGTGGGTCGCATACAGTGTTAGCAACGCCAGCGATCCGGTGTACGAACCGGCGAGCGGCGCGGATAGGTCCAGAAACAATCCGAACGAACTGAAGGTTGTTCCGACGAATGCCATCGCTCCGACATAGAAGAGACCCAGTTCGCGCGAACCGTACATCCGCTCCAAATCTGTCCCGAATCTCCAGATCATGAGCAGACTGAGAACCAGCCCGATGATATCGACCGGGTGATTGACAAACGCAAATGTCACGACGCGCCAGACCTGTCCCTGAAGCACGGAGGCCGCATCCAGCGACAACCCGTCGAACAGCGCAGAGGACTGCGTGCGCGGAGAGATGCTCAGAGCCTGCAACACGAAAATGACGATCGTCAGAATGACGATCCATTTTGTGACGGGGGTGTCGTGAGTGCCCGTGTCTTTCCACGACTCGTCCTGCGAATAGTCGCGGCTTTCAAAACCCATTGCCTGCTTCCGTTGCTTGGGATTCAAACACCACCGCCGCGCGGCGAGAGTTGGCTCGCGGTCGCACGGCGGAGAACAGGGCACCAACGTGAGCGGCAGGAAATCGTCCACCCGGCGACACGAACCTGAAGCGTGAGCGAGGAGATGCGGCCAAAGTTCCTCGCTCACGCTTCGGATTCGTGTGGGTCAAACTACTTCTGCCGCACGCCCAACCGTCGTCGGTCATTCTTTGCGGGGGACTTGCGACTTCACCGGCTGCGGCAGCTTGTTCGCCAGCTCGATGTTCAGCTTCTGCAAGCGATCAACTTCACTCTGCACGGCTCTCAGTTTGCGACGCAGATCGTCCACCTGCGTGAGAATTTGGTTGCGAGATTCCTCGACTTGCTCGACCCCGGCGACCAGTCCTTCGCGGAACTCGACATCGACGGCGGGGTCTTTCGAGAGCTGCTCGCCCCCCACCAGTTCGGCCTCACGCAGTTTGAGTTGTTCCTGCGCTTGGGCCAGCAGTTTCGTCTGCACCTCCACCGACTGGCGTCTGTCGTTCAGATCGTCCTCGGTTTGGCCGAGCAACAGGAGTTGCTTGTCGAAGTTCTGCTGAAAGGCCGGTGGCAGTTGATTGCGCCAACGCCACATGCCGCTCTTCCACGTTCCCCCATCCTCGGCCCGCACCTTCCAGTTCGGGCGCAACTGGCTCTGCTCGCGAGCGGTCGCGACCGTAAAGTCGCCGCGATAGATCGCGCTGTTGTCGGGCTGAACCTCGAACCCGTAGACGATCTTTTTCTCAACCATTCCGCTGTTGGCACCCAAGTCAATGTTGAGCACTCCCTGCGCCTGCACGGTTGTCTGGACGGGTCCAGAAGAAGTGCCCCACAGGTCCAACGCGCGGAACCGCTCACCTTCGAGGGTACTGAGCGTCACCTGCAACTCGTCAATCTTCGGCACGAGGGCACGGTATTGGTCCCGTGCGGCGAAATCCTTCTTCGTCCAACCATCGCGAACCTGAATCAGCTTGGACGTGAGCATGCTCGCGCCGAGCGCGGCCAACACGACCAGCCACACACCCACTTTTCCCATCGTATGCATCGCAAGGCCCTCGAGATTCGAGACCCAAAACTTCCGAGGCTCTTATCGACTTGACACCGTGGTCGCCGACAGGCCAATCGCCGCGCCAAGACCATGACGACTTCAACGCTCTCCGAAGATTCCAGCTCTCGCGGCCGCTCGCCGAACCCGAAACCGGCACAACCGTCACGACCGCTGCAACCGCTGACTGCCTCCGTGTCGATCAGGAATGAGATGATAGAAGCCCGAGAAGAGACGGGTCAAGGAGCTGTTGCGGCTCCGGCCCAAGATCGGCCTGATTGAAGGAGGATTCTTCCCACCGTGCAACGATGCCTTGTCGCAGTGGTCAGCGCTGAAACGGGCTGATCGGAGCGTGATCTCGGCAGATGGAGGTCTGAAGCACTCAACGTCCAATTGCGTTGGTCGATTCCGACGCCAACGTGTGGCCGTTACAATCCCGCCCGAGTTGGCAGCCGTCTCAATTTTTTTGAGTCCCGAGTTTCCAACGCCGACTCCCCCTTGGAAGCCTTGTCCATGAAAGCCGCCTTTATTCGCGAGACCGGTGCGCCATCCATCATTGAGTTTGGTGAACAGCCGACACCGAAGCCTCGCGCCAACGAAGTCCTCGTCAAAGTGGGAGCGGTCTCGGTCAATCCGATCGACACCTACATCCGTGCCGGTGCGGTCGCGATGATCAATCGCTTCCCGTACATCCTCGGCTGCGACCTAGCGGGAACCGTGGATGAGGTGGGGACCGAGGTCAAACGATTCAAGCCGGGCGATCGCGTGTGGGGCAGCAATCAGGGACTGTTCGGTCGGCAGGGGACGTTCGCCGAGTATGCGTCGGTCGATGAACGCTGGCTCTATCCGACACCAACTCGGATGACGGATGCCGAAGCGGCGGCGGGAGCATTGGTCGGACTGACGGCTCACATGGGGCTGTTCCTCCACGCGGAACTCAAACCGGGGGAAGTAGTCTTCGTGAACGGAGGAGCGGGCGGCGTGGGATCGGCGGTCGTACAACTGGCCAAGGCGGCGGGAGCTTTCGTCGCCACAACGGGCGGCAGCGAAGAAAGCCTCGCTTTGTGCAAGCAGCTCGGTGCCGACATGGCCGTCAATTATCGAGACGCCAACGTCGATGATCAGCTTCGCGCGTTCAGCATCCCTCACGGCGGAGTCCATCTGTGGTACGAGACGCTGCGCGAGCCGACGATGGATCGCACGGTCAGCCTGATGGCTCCGCGCGGCCGCATCGTTTTGATGGCCGGTCGCGCCGCGCGGCCCGAGTTCCCCGTCGGTCCGTTCTACGTGAAGGATCTGCGGATGATCGGCTTCGCGATGTTCAACGGCACCCCCGAGGAGCAGCGAGCGGCGGCCGACAAGCTCAACACGCTCTACGAATTCGGCCGCTGGAAGCCGCAGATCGGCAAGACATTGAAAATGAGCGAAGCCGCCGCCGCGCATCAGCTTCAAGAAGACAACACGCTCAACAAACAAGGCACGCTGCGCGGCAAGATCGTGCTTGTGCCGTAGCCCAAATAATTCACGACCGCCTTACACCAACCCGAAGCGTAAGCGAGGGCGTCATCACGGTTCGTCCTCGCTTACGCTTCGGGTTGGTGTGCGACCTCCGACTTCATCCCTTCGAGGAAACATCATGCTTCGTTCGTTGACTGCCTGTGTTGTCTTGTTCGGTCTCTCGACAGCGTCTTACTCGGCGGATGTCTTCGAGCGGCATACGGCCGCTCTGGTGAAGAAGCTCGCCAACGAAGGAACTGCGACGCAGGAGTTGGTGATGGCCGACGCGGCGAAATTGAAGCCGCTCGCAGCCAACATTGGCTCGCCCTGTTTGATCCTCAAGACGGATGGCGGCAACTACACGAAGGCTCTCGTCAGTTGGGGGCTAAAGAAGGGGAAGGGGACCGACAAGCCGACGCCGCTGCTGTTGATCGAACGATTCGTCAGCTATCGCGGTGAGCGGCTGGACCTGACCTCGGCGATCGGCAAGGACGTGATGCTGTTCCCCGGATTTGGCTTCGACTTTGACATCGGACAAGTCGTCCCCGTCGGGCAGGGAGCTGACATCGAGTTCACCGCCGAAGCCGTCTTAGCTTGCGCGGCCGATGCCAAACTGGTTGTGATGAACGGCTCTCAGCTTCCTCCCGCCGAGAAGTCCGCCAAGCACGACCCGAACGACCATGAGGGAGTCGTCGCTCAGGACTTCACGGGTACGTGGAAGCTGAACGCCGACGGACGTTGGTTGGGCGAATTGGATTTGAAGGTCAACGAAGGAGGCCGCGCGACCGGCTCATTCACTTCCGACGAATCGAAAAATGCGTACGAACTCAGCGGCCAAACGGGTAGCACGCCTCACAATTTGAAACTGGAGGTCTTTCTCGCCAACACGCAGTTGTCCGTGGACGGCTATCTGTGGACGAAGGACAAGTCGCAGATGGCCGGGACCGTCACGATGACCGGCCGCAAGTTCGGCTTCGTCGCCACCCGAGTCGCCTCCGAGTGACAGCGCGAAGTGAGTGGAACCTGAAGGCCGAACAAAGGGATACGACCGGCGGGCCTTCAACAGACAATTGACAACCATCGGAAAACGCCGGTATAACCCGAAGCCGATTCATCGCGGATGCCGATGAACAACCGTGACCGCTTTGCCAAGCAGGCTCCCACCCAAACAGCGGTCACTCGCGCCGAGTCCTTTCCCACCGGAGACTGATCCATGTTTGCGATTCCAGGCCTGTACGGCAAAGACACCTGTGATGGCTTCAGTCGCCGCGAACTGTTGCGAGTCGGCGGGGCTTCACTGCTCGGCCTATCGCTGCCGGAATTGCTGCGAGCCGAGAAGGCCAATGCGGCCGAGGACGCTCGCTACGGTGGCGTCGGATTCGCAAAAGCCAAACACGTCATCCTCGTCTATTTGCAGGGTGGACCGAGTCACCTTGACCTCTGGGATCCGAAGCAGGATGTCCCCGACAATGTGAAGAGCGTCTTCAAGCCGATCGACACCAAACTTCCCGGCGTGCAGTTCACCGAATTGATGCCGAAACTGGCGCAGCAACTCGACAAAACGACGCTGCTCCGCGCGGTCAGCTACACGCCGAACGGCCTGTTCAATCACACGGCTGCCATCTATCAGATGATGACCGGCTACACGGCCGACAAGGTCAGTGCCTCGGGCCAGCTTGAGCCTCCCAGCCCGAAGGACTTCCCGAACTGGGGCTGCCACATCGTGAAGGCCAAGCCGCCCGCAGTGCCGATGCTTCCGCACGTCATGATGCCACGACCGCTTCAGGAGAGCGGCGTGATCGGCAAGGGAGGGACTGCCGGTTTCATGGGCCGCGCGTTTGACCCTTACACCCTGTATCCGGTCGGCGACGACATGGACATGGCCAAGATGGACCGCATCAAGGTGGACGATCTGCAACTCCGTCCTGAGATTCCGCAGGATCGCCTCGCCCGCCGCGCTCAACTTCGCGAGACGGTCAACGCCAGCCTGAACGAACTCGATAAGGCCGTCAGCAAGTACGCGCTCGACGAGTACTACGGCAAGGCCCTGTCGCTCGTCCTGTCGGGCAAGGCGCGAGAAGCCTTCAACCTGTCGGCCGAATCGGCGGAGACTCGCGAGAAATACGGCAACAACACATTCGGCCAAAGCTGTCTGCTCGCCCGTCGTCTGATCGAAGCGGGGACGCGCGTCGTGCAGGTCAACTGGCCGAAGGTCGCCAATTCCGACAACCACTCGTTCGACGTGCATGCGGGTTTGTCGGGCCGCATGAAGAATCAGTCCGGTCCCATGCTGGATGCCGGTCTGTCGGGCTTGATCTCGGACCTCGACGAACGCGGCCTGCTGAAAGAAACGCTGGTGCTGGCCATCGGTGAGTTCGGCCGCAGCCCCAAGCGAGGCGTCAGCACCTCGGGCAACACCAATGTTGACGACGGTCGCGATCACTGGCCTTACTGCTACACCGGTCTCATCGCTGGCGCGGGCGTCAAGCGCGGCTTCGTCTGGGGCAAGTCCGATCAAACCGCCTCGGCCCCCGTCGAGAACCCGGTTCACCCGATCGAACTCCTCGCTACGATCTACCATAGCGTCGGCATGAACCCCCGCCGCATGGTCTTCAACCACCTCAACCAGCCCCGCGAGATGGTGAGCGCTGATGCCGTGACCGGCATCCTGTCGTAATCTGGCTGAGGGAGCGACCAGGTCTCTTTTGTGAGTGCGTGGCTGATTAGGCCGACCGACTTGGTCGGCCTAATCAGTAGCTAGGCGGCTATGAGCCATCGTCCTCATGAACCGTCGAACTTGGAATCTCTCGATCGCTTCTGGCGGCGAAGGCCGTTCCACGACATGGTCATCGAGGAGGTTTCCGCCCTCAATAAGCGAGTTGTCATTCGCCTGACGGAGTTCACGCTTGTCGTCACCGGCGTAACCGACCTCAAGCGATGCGAGTTGCCTGCCGTTTGGCTCTACGAATCGGTCGCCGAGAAGCTTGGCCGGTTTTTCCTTGATGTGGAGACCGATGCGGGCCAACTCACCGTCACGGGCGTTGATCTGCGACTCATCAGGAATAGCGACTTGGCGATGTTGATTCCGCCCCTCGACGCCTAACGATCTTGAGTCGTTTGGCTCTTTGCGAATATGCACGGCAATTGTCGAGAGACAGCCACGCAATGCAACCCGGCCGTCCCAATGGCCGGGTTGCTTCTTTACAGTCGTCCGGTCGCTTCACCGACCGGACCATCCAGCCGTTCGGCTTGCCCGTCAGGTGCCAGGCCCGTTCCGGTTTGAAGAGGAACCGCCCCCTTCAAGTCCTGGAACGTGAAGCCGCCCGCCCGTTCAAACGGCGAGAGTCACGTTGAAGTCAGCGGCTCTCATGCCCGTCCCGCTGGGATGAGGCGACGAGCTTTCACTGCTGGACTTGTGTCCCGGTCGGCGTACCGTTGGTCGTCGTATTGCCCAAGATGCGGTTGTTGACGAAGGAGATAATGCTGGCACCGCCATCGGCAAATAACCCGGTGGCGTTGCTGACCACCGTGACATTGCTGATGCGCATCGTCGCCTGGGCACCGGATGCGCGAAGTCCGAAGTTGTTACCGGTCGTCACGCAACTCTCCAGGTTCAGCACGGCATTCCCGGCAGTCGAGTTGATGGCCAGAAACCCGAAATCGGTGTTGCCGGACGCCTCGCTGTTTCTGACAGTGACCGTCGAACGAGCCTCCGCGCGGATGCCAGAGGACTTATGCTGGTTCAGCCGCACCCCGTCCAGCATTGCATTCACAGTTCCGTTCGTGCCGGGCTTGACCACGATCCCAGCATTGGGGGCGACAAAGGCGCAGTTTCGAATCACGGTGTCCAGCACGAAGACCTTAAAGGTCTGAGCGGTCGCGGGGTTTGGCTGAACGTCGATGCCATTTTGTGAGAATCCAAAGATGGTGCAGTTCTCGACGTGCAGCGTTTCCCCGTCGAGGAATCGGATACCGTTCAGGCCGGGTGCGGTCCCGGCCCCGTTGATCGAAAGGTTGCGGAGGGTCACCACGGAGCCGGCGGGTGTGGCGTCGTTGATAATGATGCCGTTCGTACCAGAGGACAGAATCGCGGCGTGAGTTCCATTGCCGTCGATCGTGATCGACTTGGTGATCGTGACCGCCCCGAAGCCTCCCGAATCAATGCAGTTGATCTCGCCACCATCGGCGGTCTTAGAGATGGCTCCCGCGAATGTCTTGCACGGGGCGGTGCGGCTGCAAGGGTTGGCGTCGTCTCCCACTCCCGACACCCAAGTCCGAGTTGCCTGAGCCGACGCTTGGGAAGTCACAAAGAGTAGAACGGCGAGCGAAGCGAGTGGACGGAAAGCAACTTGGATCTTTGACATGATGCACCTCCGGACATGAGATAGAACTCGGTCATTGGCGGGATTCGCCGCGAGGCGAATCTGAGAAACCCCAGGGAGGTCGAGTGACCTCCAAGCCTGAACGCGATTGCATTAGAACAACTCGGCTGGCGGCCTGTCGATGTCCGATGAAAAAACGCCTCCCCAGCCGAGCCTGTGAGTCGATCCTGTGGTTCGGGAGGCCACCGCGGTGTTGGAGCGGGGCGAGGTTGACCACGTTTGACGTGCGGAAGCCGTCGGATTCTCATTCCCGGATTCCTGCGGCGACAAAGGTCGTTGTGAAGGAGTCCACGCACCTACGGCCAAACTCGGACGTAGGAGATGCACCGCCGCGTGTTGCCACGCCTCACGCGGTTTCCATGTGTCACGGGCAAGTGACAAACCTGCCCACGATTTTTCAACAGGCTGCGAATGAACGCCACTTTGCCGAGCGATGAATCGCCGCGCGCCACCGTGCCCGTCTCGCGCTGGACTCGTTTGCGGCGTGGATTGGTTTGCTGGCTCACGTTTCTGGTGACGCCGCTCGGCTGGTTCTGCTTCGGTCGGTTAATCCGTCGGCTCGAGCCCGAGCGTCTCGACAAGGGTTTGATCCTCGTCTACACGGGGATCGAGGGCTACAGCTT
Source organism: Schlesneria sp. (assembly GCA_043738825.1). Classification (GTDB taxonomy): domain Bacteria; phylum Planctomycetota; class Planctomycetia; order Planctomycetales; family Planctomycetaceae; genus Schlesneria. The sequence goes on along the minus strand of JAYUFF010000420.1, from coordinate 2,401 downwards.
TCTGAACGTCGCGATCTTGTGCGGATTGATCGACGGTGGTGTTGAGTCTGCCGTCGATATCGTCGATTGGACGACGGGCAAGAAGTTTTTATACCTCTACCACCTGCGAGGCTGGACGCGGAACAACCTCGAAGCCCGGCGACTCGCCTCCAAAATCGTCGAGTATCAAAACGAGTACCCCGGCCGCCCCGTCTGGATCGTGGGACATTCGGGCGGAGGTGGCATGGCGTTGCTCACGGCATCCGCCCTGCCCGAGGATCGCCGTGTGACGGGGATCGTGTTGCTCGCGGCGGCCGTCTCACCCACGTTCGATGTCCGGCCCGCAGCGGCTCACGTCGAACGGGCCATCTGGAACTATCACTCGATGTTCGACTGGTTCTTCCTCGAATTCGGCACCACGGTATTGGGGACCATGGACGGCCGACACGTCTGCGCCGCCGGAGCCTGCGGATTTAGCGGCCCCGCCGCCGACGAGGCCGTTGCCTCCGGCCGCCTGATCCAGCGACCGTGGCACTGGCGGATGCTGAGCCAGTTCAATCTGGGCGAACACTTCGGCTGTGCCCATCGCGTCTTCATCGCGGAAGAAATCGTGCCGCTGATCCAGCCGAACATGCCAGTGAACGAACGGCCCGTTGAATAACGTCGAGTCTGCTCGCCGCCAGCGTCATACGGATGCTGTTCGCCGCTCTCACAATTTTCAGACCCAGAACGCACAACAGCCCCCGACCCAATGATCGAAGGCTGTGCGGGTTGCGGCTTCGATTCGTCGCTCAATCACATCATCAGTTGCTTCTCGAAACTGATGCCGTGTCTTTTCATCTTCTTGTAGAGCGTCGTGCGGTTGATTCCCAGAGCGTCGGCCGTGTCTTGACGGTTCCAGCCGTGAGACTCCAGCGTTTCGACGATCAATTGCTTTTCAGGATTGGCGAGTGCGGCTTTCAAATTGTTGCCGCCCATGCCCGCCAGCCGTCCGCCGAAGTCCGACAGAGGATCGTCGCGGCGCAGGGCCTCGGGCAGATCGTTCGGTCCGATGATGGGAGCCTTCGACAGGACCACGGCCCGCTCGATGACGTTGACCAGTTCACGGACGTTGCCCGGCCAGCGATAGCGCTGCATCAGTTCGATGGCTTGATGGCTGAAGCCCGTCACGTGCTTGCCGGTCTGTTCGATGAACTCCTTCAAGTAGTGCTCGGCCAGCAGCGGAATGTCGCTCATGCGTTCGCGGAGCGGCGGCTGCGTCAGAGACACCACGTTGATGCGGTAGTACAGATCCTGGCGGAACTCGTTCTTACGGACGGCTTCCTCCAGATCAATGTTCGTGGCGAGAATCATCCGCAGATCGACCTTGTGAGTCTTGTTGCCGCCGACCGGCTCGAACTCGCGGTCTTGCAGAACTCGCAGCAGTTTGACTTGCAGACTGGGCGATGCGGTGCCGATTTCGTCGAGGAAGATCGTGCCGCCATTGGCTTGCAGGAACTTCCCCATCTTGTCGTGAGTCGCTCCCGTGAATGCACCCGCAACGTGTCCGAACAGTTCACTTTCCAGCAGCGAATCGGGGAGTGCCCCGCACGCGACTTCCACAAACGGCTTCTCGCGGCGGTTGCTCATTTGATGAATGGCTCGCGCCGTCATCGTCTTACCGGTGCCCGACTCACCCAGCACGAGCACCGTCGTGCGCGTGTCGGCCACGCTTTCGATCAGGTCGAACATTTTCAACATGCGGTAATCGTGACCGACAATGTTGCCCATGCCGAATCGTTGGTTGAGCTGTAGCTTGAGAGACTTGTTCTCGGTGACGATTTGCTTCTGGCCGAGGGCACGTCGGATCGAGAAGTTCAGTTCGTCGTCAATAATCGGCTTGGTGAGATAGTCGAACGCCCCGAGTCGGATCGCTTCGACGGCGCTGTCGATTGTCCCGAAGCCGGTCAGCAGGATGACCTGCGTGTCGGGCACCGACTTGGTCGCCCAGTCGAGCAGCTCGAAGCCGTCTCGGTCGGGCAGGTTTACGTCGCAGATGACGGCATCAAACGGGTACTCTTTCATCCGGGCGATGGCTTCATCGCAGGTGGTGGCAGTCTCGGTACGATGGCCGAGGCTACGCAAGTAGTCGGCCATTGCTTCGAGCAGAGGACGATCGTCATCGACGATCAGCAGAGAGCCTTGATTCATGGCGAGTGGCTTTGTGTTAGAGCAGTCTCGAAACCAGCAAACACCGTGGGCGGAGATTCCTCGCCGGAGCCGGAACCGGTGACGGGCCGACACACAACGAAGACAGGAGTGGCGCGAATCGCAATGAGGGTGGCGACTCACACCGTGCTGGGAGACCATTCCATAGCCGAGGGTATGGCAAACATACGTCATGGTGGCGAGTCGTCAACAATTGTGGTGAAACTTTGTTGAC
>JAYUFF010000419.1:0-5558 GCA_043738825.1 Schlesneria sp. | reverse complement strand
TTGTGCGACGGAAGCCGTCGAGATCGGCGTCGATCATGAGTTGCCGGTCGCTGTAGACCGCATTGGAAACGAAGAGGTCGAGACTGCCAAACTCGGCCGCCGTCTGCGCGACCATCTCCTCGACCCGCTCTCGACTTGAAACGTCTCCCTGAAGAGTGATCGCCCGGCCGCCGGATCGTCGAACGATGTCGGCCACTTCTTCGGCTTCGCCTTGGTGCGAGTAGTAGTTGACCGCGACGTTTGCTCCTGCCCTGCCAAGTTCCTCGGCACAGCCGCGACCGATTCCGCGCGAGGCTCCCGTTACCAGGACATTCCGACCCTTCAAGTTCATTCCCGCGCCCTTTCAAGACACCTTCGGTTTGCCAACCAACGACGTGCAGTCTCGCGTCCATCAAAAACCAAGCCCGACTTGATCGCAAGTCGGGCCAGTCATTTCAAATCGTGTCGCCAGCAGCGACTAAGCCGAGAAACTGCTGCCACAGCCGCAGCTCTTGACCACGTTCGGGTTGTCAAACTTGAACCCGCGTTGATTCAACTCGTCCTTGAAATCGAGCGTTGTGCCGTCGAGGTACAACGAACTCTTCTTATCGACGGCGACCTTGATCCCGTGCTGGTCACTAACGTGGTCCTTGGCGGCATCCGTCGTAGTGTCGAATCCGAGCGAGTACTGGAATCCACTGCACCCTCCGGCTGCGACGCCGATGCGCAGAACCGAAGTCTCGGGGAGCTTTTGCTCGCCCATCACACGCTTGATCTCACCAGCCGCTTTTTCGGTCAATGTCAGAGCCATCTTCATCATCTCCTTGAAACCAGAAGCATCGCAGCCGAACTGCCTCGCCTGCGATGCCGAAGACTATACGTGAGTCCGCCCAAAAGCAACGAAGTCCTTGGCCCTCGACCATCGCCGTCGCAGTTTCCTGGTCAATGGTAACGGCTCATCGGCAGGCCGATTCCGGTCATCTCCCACTCACTTCGACGGGCACGATCCATCAGCGATCAGCCACGCAATCGGGTCGTGAGTCAGGTTCCGCGCGACTCAGTGCAAACAACCGCAAACTTTCGACAACGCATTCTGGCCAAGCCCTGTACGACAGGTGTCAACCTGCCATCGCGCCGATGTTGCGGAACGGCAACATCCCCTTCAATTCGCTGAACTCAGGCCAATCGTCAGGTTCGTTACAGAATGTCGGCACATGTGCTGAACCAATGCCTCCGTTGTGACTTGTGGCTACGACCACCATCAGTGCCCGACCGTGCGGTTTGTCACGATTTGCGTGCGCCGACAGCGGACAACTTGTAAGGGGATCGTTACGGATCGAGTTGGGTGTCCCGCGTGCGGCGCAGGGCACTGCCGGAATCTGCCGTCTTGCTAACTCGATGGTGGCTAACGAAGTCGCGCCGAAAACGGACCTCGACCTTCCGCTCTCAAGCCACTCGCGGAGACCGTTCGGCATGGCCGGTGCGTGGTTGATGCCGGGTCTTGTCGTGCGAGTGATCGAAACTCGACTGGCCAGTCATTTGCGAATGCCTCAGATCTCTGAGGCCCCGCGAATCGCACGACAGACCGACGATTGCGTTCGATTCATGACACGTCCATCGCTGTCGCAGGGACAGATGCCTGATCTGCATCGCCGAGCGACGGTTCAGGGTGTGTGATGAAGAGTACGGAGACAGCGTGATCGTGATGGACCGAACTGCGAAGGCTCTTTCGTTTGGCGACGAAGCCCGCAGCGTGTGGGAGACACACAACGTCTCAGGGCAGTTCACACCTTCATTTCAAACACTTGATGACTGAGGAGCATTTGCATGTTGAAGAAACTGTGGAACGACGAAGCGGGTTTGATTGTCTCGGCCGAACTCACGCTGGTTTTGACGGTTGGCGTACTCGCCATGGTCGTCGGATTGAGCGAAGTGGCCGTGGCCGTCAATACCGAACTGAATGACATCTCGAACGCGATCGGTTCGCTGAACCAGTCGTATTCCTACTCCGGCTTTCAAGCGAAGGACAACTGGAAGTGCAAGAGTTTCGTGGCGGGCAGTGCCTTCCGCGACAGCAGCGATGACTGCGACAACAACACCAGCTGCGACTTGGTCAGCGGTGCTCCGTCGAGCAGCACGGAGGGCAACTGATTTCCAAGCCGCCGAACTAATCTGGCCGTCCCCCTTTGAAGACGCATCTCAGACGAGATGACCGAATTCGGAGAGGCGATCAGAAATCGTCCGACCTCGATTTCGATGCAACGCGACTGGCGGGTCTACCGCGCGCGTTGCATCGATTCGTTCTTTGAGGCCCGGGATGACGACGAGCGTGTTGGCCGGAGTCGAGCCGACGATTACTTGCGGTAGCCCAACTCGGACATCACGTCGTAGAGTTCTTCAAACGTGATAAAGCGGCGGCGGTGACGCAGCTTGTACTGATCGACTGCTTCAGCCAGCTCCGCGATCTCGGGGCGAGTGGCACTGACCGACGCACTGAACTGACGGCGTTCGGATCCAGCCACACGGCCAGCCTCCGAGCCAGCACGTCGATCGACGAAGGACTGCGAATTCTGTTGTTCGAGCACCGTTTGCATTACGATTCCTCCCAGTTTGGATTTGACCAAGACCAGCCTAGGTCACGATCTTCAATTCGGCAAACGGTTTTCTCCGCACACGGCCCGTGGGGTTCAGCTTGTCCCCAGCCGGGCGGTCTTTCCCCAACGGCTTCTCGATATCGGATCGACATGGCAACGAAAATTACGATTCTCGGTGGTGGCGCGATGGCAACGGCGTGCTCGGTTCTGCTGGCCGAGCATCCCGATCAACAGGTGGCGATCTGGGCGCGCACGCCCGAATACGCTCAGCAAATGCAGCGCGACCGCGAGAACACGCGGCTCCTGCCTGGTGTGCGTCTGCCCGACAACGTCTCCGTCACGTCGGACATTGAGCGGGCCGTGGCCGATGCCGAGTACCTCGTCGCCGCGATCCCGACTCAATTCCTGCGGGCCAGCCTGCAAGAGGTTCGCAAGTATCTCCATCGCCAGCTTCCGGTGATCAGCATCATCAAGGGAATTGAGAACTCAACCTTCCTGCGGCCGAGCGAGATCATCGGCGAAGTCCTCGGCGGTCGTGCGGTCGTCGCGCTGAGCGGCCCCAGTCACGCCGAAGAGATTGGACGCCGCCTCCCCGCCACCGTCGTTGCGGCCAGCGGTGACTTGGGTCTCGCGCGGCAGGTCCAAAAGATGTTCAACACGCAGCGCTTCCGGGTCTACACGAATCTCGACTTGATCGGCGTGGAGTTGGCGGCTGCTTTGAAGAACGTCATTGCCATCGCCGCCGGAATTTCGGACGGCCTCGGCTACGGAGACAACGCCAAGTCGGCACTGATGACGCGCGGGCTGGTCGAGATGACACGCTTCGGCCTGCGGTTCGGTGCCGAAGCCACGACGTTTGCCGGCCTCGCGGGGATGGGCGACCTGATCACAACCTGCGTCAGCCGCTACGGCCGCAACCGGAACGTGGGCGAACGTCTCGGCAAGGGTGAGACCATCAAACAGATTCTCGCCAGCATGGAGTCCGTCGCCGAAGGGGTCGCCACCGCGAAGAGCGTCTTCGACGTGGCCGAACAGGAAGGGATCGAGATGCCCATCATGAGCGAAGTCTACCGAGTCCTCTACGAAGCCAAGTCTCCCGCCGACGCCACCAACTCGCTGATGCTGCGGCCCCTGCGGGCGGAGTGATCGTGCCGCTTGTCCTGTCCCCTCGCCCCGGCCTTGCGGGGAGAAGGTTAGGGTGAGGGGTCTTCGGCTTTGAATTTCTCCATCTCTGCCACCGCGTCCATCAGTTTGATCCGAACTCGCACTTGCCCGTTCGGATGGCCAACAGTTCGACCATCTCACTTCTCCTGTGAGGCTCAAATCATGACAACACTCTTTATGGCCTGTGCCCTGTTCGGTGGAACGCTGCTGATTTGTCAGACGTTGCTGACGCTGATCGGTATGAGCGGCGATCACGACTTCTCCCACGATGGGGGAGGCCATGACATTGGTCACGATCTGGGTGGCCAAGGTGCGAGTGGAGACGCTGCCGGGACGGGTCACGATGCGGCCTCATCCACTCAGCACAGCTCGACGTGGTTCTTCGGAATCGTCACGTTTCGCACGACCGTGGCCGCGCTGACGTTCTTCGGACTGGCGGGCATGGCGGCCCATTCGAGCGATCTTTCGCCCGTCCCTTCGCTCGCGATCGGCGTGCTGGCCGGGTTCGCGGCGATGTACGGCGTCCATTGGATGATGAGGCAGATTTCGCGACTGCGTGCCGACGGTAGCGTCCGTATCGACAATGCGGTCGGCATGACCGGCACGGTCTATCTGCGAATCCCCGGACACCTCGGCGGTGCCGGCAAGATTCAACTCAACCTTCAAAACCGAACCGTAGAGTTGTCCGCATGGACCGATCGGTTCGAGATCGCCACGGGAGCGACCGTCCTCGTCACGCGAGTCGTCGGTCCCGACTCGGTCGAAGTCGCGCTCTCCAATACTGCCGCTCCGACGGCGACCGCGACGTAGACTTCATCGCTGTCAAACGTCCTAGTGATCGAAGTCACGTCTTGGATTTGTCTTCAACGTAGCCATCATCGCTCCGCGTGATGAGCCTTTCAGAAATGGACGCCTGATCTCAAAAGGCTCATCACGCGGAGCGATGATGGCTACGTTGGTCTGAGACAGCGCCTCATTGGAATCTCGCACGACACCCTCGGTTCACCAAGTTTCAAATTGAGTTCGACCTCACCACACAAGGGACGACGCCATGACCTCGCTCTTCCTCGCCGCCACGACTGATCCGCAGTTCTGGTTCACCATGATCTGGGTCTTCATCGCCATCATGGCCTTCAGCTTTGTGATGCTGCTGGCCAACCGCTTCAAGCGTTGCCCCAGCAACCGCATCCTCGTGATCTACGGCATGGCGGGCAAAGGGCAGGCCGTGAAGTGCTATCACGGCGGAGGCACCTTCGTCTGGCCGCTGATTCAAGATTGCGACTACCTCAACCTCGAACCGATTCAGATTGAGATCCCGCTGCGCGGCGCACTGTCGTCCGAAAACATCCGCGTCAACGTGCCGAGCGTCTTCACCGTCGCGATCGGCACGACGCCCGAGGTCATGAACAACGCGGCCATCCGCCTGCTGGGCCTCAAGCGAGTCGATGTCGAGAAGCAGGCGCAGGAAATCATCTTCGGGCAACTCCGACAGGTGATCGCCTCGATGCGCATCGAGGACATCAACAAGGATCGCGACACGTTCCTGTCGCACGTCCAAAACTCGCTCGAACCCGAGTTGAAGAAGATCGGCCTGGTCCTGATCAACGTGAACATCACCGACCTGACGGACGAGTCGGGCTACATCGACGCGATCGGCCAGAAGGCCGCGTCGCAGGCGATCCAGCAGGCGCGAGGTGATGTCGCCGAACAACTGCGGCTCGGTGAAACGCGCGTCGTGGCGGCCAACCGCGATCAGCTCATTCAGGTCAGCAACGCGACCAAGGACCGAGACATCGGCGTGCGCGACGCCGAACGCGAACA
>JAYUFF010000418.1:0-5559 GCA_043738825.1 Schlesneria sp. | reverse complement strand
GCGTGGCCGTGCTTTGGTCGTCGCGAAGACACGGCCACGCCAAGCCGTGACCGTGGCACCCCAAACACAGTCCAGTTGCAGCCAACCCAAGTTCTTGGACAGCCAATGACACCACTCGTTGCCAACGCGAGTCAAACGCTCTGCACGGACGGATGAATCTCAACGACCCGACGATGTCCCGCTGCCGGAACTGCCGCCGCCGCCACCTGACGCACCACCCTGTCCTGACGCACCACCCGGTCCCGACGCACCGCCCGATCGATTGCCCGTGCCGATGATGAACAGTCTCGGACGAGGAATCGACTGCAACTCCAGGAACCGCAAACGATCGACTTCGTTGGCCGGACGTCCCGCGAAGAACTCCTGCCTCGTCAGGATGGGCGGTACACTTTCGATGCCCGCCCGCTGGAAGAACTGCTCCACCTGACCGGCCCGCAGTTGCCCCATCTCGATCGACTTTCCCTGCGACACATAAACCGTGCGGTACTGAGCCGGGACCGCCGCCGCGATCCAGACCAGTTGATTCTGACCGGCCTCGTTGAGTTGCTGCGTTTCGGCGTTGAAGTAGTAGTCGTGCAGAGTGGTCGCATCAACCCAACCCGCACTCGCCTGCTGATTCAGTAGATTGTTGACGTAGGTCCGGTCTTCGCAGTTGTATGGATACGGCCAGTAATGTGCCGAATGGAACGCATGCTTGAACGTCTGCTTGCGACCGACCGGACGCGGATACGGGGGCCACAACTTGCCGCTCTTTTCGACCTGTCGAGTGCCCGGCGGATCGTCGGCCCGCATCTGATACCACTCCTCGCTGAACGGGAACGGTCCGGCGGCCTGAGCCACCGTCGCCATCAGACACAGCGGAACGATCACGCTTCTCAACATGTCCTGCCAGCGAATCTTTCGCATCTCAGTTTCCCCCCTCATCACCGTGCCAGCCGTCCGTCCGCCGAGGCCCATCGACACGCCCTCGCCATGCGAAAACGCGATCCGCCCCCTTGTCTTATCGACCACCAATCGAAGCGGTCATAACGGAAAGATCGGTTGTAGCGAGGCCGCATGGCAAAGTTTGCCGGTGCCGGAGGGGTGACTCGGAGGATTCACGCACGTCATGTAAGCCTGAAGCGCAAGCGAAGTTGCCGTAGGGTGCGTGGAGTTTTCGGAACGCACCGGCAGGAGAATCACTGTTCCCGCGATGGTGCGTTCCGAAGACTCCACGCACCCTATTTTGCAAACTCGGACGTAGTAAATGCTCAGCCCCTAAGCCTGAAGCGCAAGCGAAGAACCGATTGACGTGACCTTCGCTCGCGCTTCAGGCTTCGATTCGGGCCACTCCGCACCGGAACACGATCGCGCCGTGCTCACGGCAACTCGACGAAGACCTCCGTCCCCTCAACCGTCACCGGGAAGGACGGGTGCTGCATGCGAGCGTTCAAACAATGCCGACCGGTGGCCACGTCGAACTGCCAACCATGCCACGGACACGTGACGATGCAACCGCTCAACTTGCCCCGAGCCAGCGGCCCACCCGCGTGAGGACAGATGCCATCCAGCGCGAGGAACTCGTCGCCGACATGAAACAGCGCGACGATACGTCCACCGACGACGAACTCGCGCCCCTCACCGACAGGCACGTCCGAGATCGTTGCGACACGATGACGCTGAGACATGGACGCGAAACCCCAAGATCCAAATCCGAAATCCGAAACGAAACTCAAACCTCAAATACCAAGGTCCGAAACAAAAGACCACGGCGGCGGCGTTTGAGTTGTTGAAGTCCGGCTTAGCCTTGTTAGCCGGACTTCCCTCCGGCAGGAGGCTCCCAAGAATGAAGTCCGGCTTTCGGAAAAGCCGGACTTCAATTTGATCCTCAACCCGCCAGCCGCTCCGGCTCTCTCTTTTGTCTCACGCGCGGTTCGCTCTTCCAGCGGCGGTGGACCCAGAAGTATTGCTCGGGGGCGCGGCAGACCGCCCGTTCCAGGGCCGACGTGTATTGTTGAGTGATCTCGCGCACGGGATCGTTGCTCGTGACAAGGCGCGGGTCGATCAAGGCTTCGCAACCGACCTCGAACCTCGACCACCCGGCGTTGTCCTCCGAAAAGTTGTCCGGCAGGCGGATCGAGTAGCCGACAACAATGAGGGCATCAAATTCCAGAGCCAGCAGCGCGATCGACTTGAAGGTCGAGGCGGGTGTCCCGAAGAAATCGACGAACAGTCCGCGCGGACCGGCGTCTTGGTCGCAAAGCAATCCGAGGTTGCCGCCCTTCTCCAGCAGCGCCGTCATGCTGTCGAAGCCGCCGCTCTTCAGCATCAACCGATGGCCGGTCAACTCGCGGTAATTGCGAAACCATTCGTGCAGATGCGGATTGTCCATCTCGCGCGCCACGATCCCCATCGGAAAGCCCCACAAACCAAACAGCGTCGGCCCGATCTCCCAGTTGCCGAAATGACCGCCCAACAGCAGCACGCGCCGTCCCGAACAGACCGCGTCATTCGTGCGAGTGAAGTCCGCAAACTGAATCGACTGCCGGTAACTGTGCAGGTGCAGCTTGCGGATCGACTGCACGATCTCGGCCACGGTGCGAAACAGATGCACCCACATGCGATAGACCAGCCGATCGATCTCGGCGTCCGAGCACCGTTCGCCAAACGCCGTCCGCAGATTGTCGCGAGCCACCTCGAACCGCGTCAGTTTGCGAGGCAGTCCGTAATGCACGAGCCAAGCCAGCCGCTCGGCCAGCCGCGCCGCAGCGCGCGGCGACAAACAGTCGATCGCGCACACGAGCAACTGAAACACCAGAAACTCCAACCGATGTCGCACAGCCAGCAGCATGATTGTTCTTGATCGCCAAGGGTTGAAGGGGTCAGGAGTCAGGGAGCAGGGGGCAGCGGAACGCGCCGAGAGCGGCGGTCATGTCTTCCTCCCCTCGCCCCTTTGGAGAGAGGGGCCGGGGTTGAGGGGCAATCGTTGCCGAGCCTGCCACTCAACTGCCTCCCGTCTTCATCGCGGCGAAGTTTCGTCCGAACACCAAATCGCGTCAATCGACGTTTTGCGAGACGACCTTCATCCCTCGTTCCTCATCCTTCCCGCCAGTAGAATCCCGCCGCGATCGTCATCGACACTTCAACGAGGAGACTTCCACTCATGGCAACCACCGGGTTCGGCATCATCGGCTGTGGCATGATCGCGAGATTTCATGCCGAGGCCCTCCAGCACATCAAGGGGACGAAGATCGTCGCTTGCTACGACTCGTTCCCCGGCGCGGCCGACAAGTTCGCGGCCGAGAATCCGGGAGTCACCGTTTACCCAACGCTCGAAGCGATGCTGGCCGATCCGAACGTCCACATTGTCACGATCTGCACGCCCAGCGGCGCACACATGGAACCGGCGGTGAAGGCCGCCAATGCCGGAAAGCACGTCGTCGTCGAGAAGCCGATGGAAATCACCCTCAAGCGGTGCGATGCCATTCTCGATGCCTGCAAAAAGAACGGCGTGATGCTCTGCCCGATCTTCCCGTCACGATTCAGTGCGGCCAACATCGCGCTGAAGGAGGCGATCGCCGAAGGCCGCTTCGGGAAGCTGACGCTCGGCGACACGTATGTGAAATGGTGGCGCACGCAGCAGTACTACGATCAGGGTGGCTGGCGCGGAACGTGGGCCTTGGACGGCGGCGGAGCCTTCATGAACCAGGCCATTCACAATGTTGACCTGCTGCAATGGTTCATGGGCGACGTGGCCGAAGTCTGTGCCGTCACCTCGACCCTCGCCCACGAACGGATCGAGGTCGAGGACATCGGTGTCGCCGCGATCAAGTTCAAGAACGGAGCGGTCGGCACCATCGAAGCCACCACCGCCGCGTGGCCCGGTCATCTCAAGAAGACCGAAATTTCCGGCACGGCCGGCTCGGTGATCGTCGAGCAGGACGACATCCTCTTGTGGACGTTCGAGAAGCCCAAGGCGAAGGACAAGTCGATCCATGAGAAGTTCGCCAAGAAGGCGGGTGGCACGGGAGGTGCCAGCGATCCGAAGGCCATCAGCTACGTCGGCCACATGGAACAGCTCAAGGACTTCGTGAAGTCGATTCAAACCGGCCAGCCCCCCAAGATCACGGGCGACGAGGGCCGCAAAGCCGTCGAAATCATCCTCGCCATCTACCAATCGGCTTGGACCGGCAAGCGAGTCTCGCTGCCGCTGGCCAAGGATCCGAAGCGTCCGAGCTAGTGCCTTGTCACAGCTTGATCTTGGGGTAGCCACGCTCGCCAGAGCGTGGGGTCCATCCAAGGTCTCGCCCAAGTTCTGGCGAACGTGGCTACGACAACAACCCCAGTTCTTAGGTGTGACGAAGGGCTTTGCCCAAAAAATCCGGCCAGACACAAATTGTAGGGTGGGCAATGCCCACCAAAACCCGACCAATTGTGGTGGGCACAGCCCACCCTACAGTTTTTGGGCAAAGCCCATCGAAGACTCTGACCCTGCCGCCCTGATGCGACGAGTGGCAGCCAGCAGTTCCTCACTCGTCCGACTTCGGCTTGTCATCGTCGGGCGTTTCGCCTTCGGGTTTCTTTGCAGGTTTGGCGGCGAGGATCTTCTTGAAATCGGCGTCTTCACGCAGCGCCGCGAAGTCGGGGTCTTTGGCCATCCAGTCGAAGTCGCCGAAGCCCTGCTTGATCGACTGCGCCAGATCGGCCAGAGACTTCCGGCGGTAGTCCTCGCGCTTCTTGTCGCGGTCCGGAATGTCCTCGTGACCGTCGAGGTATTCGCAGGCCCGGCTGTAGACGCACGCGGCATTGTAGAGGTACAGACCCTCTTTCTGGTTCTTGTGCTTCTCGCGGTTGTCTTCGACGAGTTTGAAGGCGTCCTCCAGTTTGCCATCGACGACTCGCGCGAGAGCCAGTCCGGTAATAACCTCGCTGTCCGCAGGCTCCAACTTGAGTTCGAGGGCTTTCTCAAAGTCTTTGCCGGCGTCGGACAGTTTGTTTTGCTTGAGCAACAGCTTGCCGCGCCAGGCATAAGCTTCGGCCAGTTGCGGGTCGAGTTGAATCGCCTTGTCATAGTCCTGACCGGCTTCGGGCAGCTTGCCCTGAAAGAACAGGGTCTTGCCCCGACCGACGTAAGCCTCGAACAGTTGCGGGTCGAGTTGAATCGCCATGGTGTAGAAGTCCTCCGCCTCCTTCAGAGCCTCCTTCTCCTGACGGGACTGAAGAACCTGCTGTGCCTGGAAGATGTATTGAAAACCGGGCGACCTCTGCCGCATTTGCAGCAGCGCGTTGGTGGCGTAGTTCTTTTTGTTCGCGTCCTTCGACTCCTTCGCCTTCAGCAGCGCGGCCCGCGCCGTGGGAGTTCCGAAATTCGACAGGGCGCTTGTGATGTTGTGAATGAGATGGCTCGTCGTCTGTTTGTCGAGGGCCTCGACCAGCAGCTTCTCTCCCTCGGGATGCCCTTCCTGCTGCAGGGCGTTCGCGGCGGTCGAGACCAGCGAACTGTCGTTGGTCAGCAGCGCGGCCCCCGCGAACTCGCGGAACTTGGGATGCCGGAACTGTTTCAGCCCGTTCAGCACCTGC
>JAYUFF010000417.1:0-5563 GCA_043738825.1 Schlesneria sp. | reverse complement strand
GATCTCGACGTGGCCGTGCGAGGACGTGAAGGCGGTTTCCCACTCTCACGGCCACGTCGAAGCTCCGTGACCGTGGCACCCCATTACCCAGGCTCAACAAGGCGATGACCGAGAATGATCTACCCATCAAAGCCTGAAGCGCGAACGAAGACTTCGCTCGCGCTTCAGGCTTTGATGGGTGGGTGCGGTTTCTTAGGGAGTGGCGTTACTCGTTCGACATCCAGCCGAGCGCCTTGTCATCGTCGTCCGCTTCACCGAGCGGCGGCTTGGGCGGAGGCGGCACTGGTTTTGAATGTTTGCCGTGGGGTGGACTCGTACTCGGGCGACGCGGTTGGTCGTTGCCATCGACCCGTCCGATCCCGGCCTTCTCCAATAGTCCGATCGAAAAGGGATCGACTTCTTCGACGGGGACCGCGTTCGGATCGGGAGTGTATTCGATCTCAAAGTGATGCTTGGCAATCGTGATCGTGTCGCCGGGCTGCACGAATTTTTCATCGACTCGCTCGCCGTTGACCTTCGTGCCATTGCTGCTGCGCAGGTCGCGGAGTCGCCAGTACCCGTTGACCCACTCGAGTTCGCAGTGCTGCGACGAGACGTTCGGGAACTCCAGCCGGATGTCGCAACTGGGGCGTCGTCCGATGAGCAGCTTCGGTTTCCGCAGCGGGATCGGATCGCCGCCGCCGAGCGGAATCAACTGTCCCATCATGTGTGGTCGTTCCCGAAAAGAAGGGACCGCTGGAAAGTCTGCCACTGCCATTTGCATTCAGCTCCACCGACACGGCCACAATTTCTCGCAGCCACACGATTCACTCTAATTGCCCGACCCATGTGCGTCAAATTGCATCTCACGACGATTGAGACGTTCTGCTCATCACACGAGAGATCCCGTCGCGCAACAGGCTCAATCGACCGAACCCGTCGAATCCACAAGGCTCTCCGCACAATCACGCTCTTCGCCGCCCGCAGGCTTTCACAAATTGGCCGCCCTGTCGTTTGCCGCTTGAGGCAATTCGCGCGCCGACGTTAGAATCCCCGCCCTCACCGAACCACTTCGTCACGTCAATGGGAGCCAGCATCATGGGACTGTTCGACAAACTTCGCGGCGAACTGATCGACATCATCGAGTGGCTTGATGACACGCGCAACACGCTCGTCTGGCGGTTCCCTCGCTATCAGAACGAGATCAAGCAGGGAGCGCAGCTCATCGTGCGACCCGGCCAATTGGCGGTCTTCGTGTTGCAAGGCAAAGTCGCCGACGTGTTCGAGCCGGGAACGCATACGCTCAACACGCAGAACCTTCCAATCCTCAGCACGCTCGCCGGTTGGAAGTTTGGCTTCAACAGTCCGTTCAAGTCCGAAGTTTACTTCATCAGCACGCGGCAGATCACGGACCTGAAGTGGGGCACCCCCAACCCGATCATGCTGCGCGACCCCGAGTTTGGCCCGATCCGCCTGCGGGCCTTCGGCACCTACGCGCTGAAGGCGGTCGAACCAAAGGCTCTGCTGACGGAACTCGTCGGGACCGACGGAGTCGTCGAAGCCGACGAGGTCACTGAACTGTTGCGGTCGATCATTGCATCCGCCTTCGCCGACATGCTCGCCGAGAAACAAGTCGCCGCACTTGACCTGGCCTCGAAGTACCGCGAGTTCTCCGAGGAGCTGCGCAAATATGTGCAGGAGCGGGTTGATGACGAGTACGGCCTCGCGATTCCGCAGCTCTTCATCGTGAACATCTCGCTGCCGGAGGCGGTCGAGAAGGCGCTGGATACTCGCACGAGCATGGGCGTCATCGGCGACATGGGAAAATTCCAGCAGTACTCAATGGGCGAAGCGATGCGCGAGTCGGCGACGCACGGCGGAGGAGGCGAAGGACTGGGCCTCGGCATGGGTGTGGCCATGGCCGGGCGCATGATGACGACTCCCGGCATCGGCATGGGCGCACCGATGGGTGCTCCCCCAGCGCCACCTCCACCGCCCGCATGGCACATCGCCGTCAACGGACAGTCGCAGGGACCGTACTCGCCCGAGCAGTTGCAGCAAGCAATCTCGGCCGGTCGCGTGACTGGCAAGACGTTGCTCTGGGCACCGCAACTCAGTGGCTGGACCGCCGCCGAACAGCTTCCCGACTGGTCGCCGTACTTCCAGCGAGTCACTCCGCCACCACCGCCGCCAGCGGGTTGAACGACCTGTTTAGAACTGTGACTCCCAAAGGCCGGCCGTGACGTTTTCCACCGAGTTGCTCCGACACTGCTGGTTTCTCGCCGGGCCAACCGCCTGCGGTAAGACCGCGTTGTCGCTCGCGCTTGCCGAGCGGCTCGATGCCGAGATCGTGGCGCTCGATTCGATGACGCTCTATCGCGGGATGGACATCGGAACGGCGAAGGCTTCGCTGGCGGAACGTGCTCAAGTGCGGCATCACTTGATCGATGCCCTCGACCCTCACGACGAGTTCAGTCTGGCGGAGTACCTTGTCGCGGCCGCAGCGTGTTGTCGCGAGATTGTCGATCGTGGACGAACGCCACTGTTCGTCGGAGGGTCCGGGCTGTATCTGCGAGGAGTCCTGCGAGGCATCTTCCAGGGACCAGAGGCCGACTGGACGCTGCGTCGTCAGTTGGAAGAGCAAGCCGCCAGCGACGGCTCGGAATCGTTGCACCGTGAACTGGCGCGAGTTGATCCGCTCGCGGCATCGCGTCTGCATCCGAACGACCTGCGCCGAATCATTCGCGCGATCGAAGTTTTTCGGTTGACCAGCCGGCCCATGTCAGAGCAACAGAACCAACACCCGAAGCCGCTCACTGAACGAACGCCTCACGTGTACTGGCTGTCGCCGCCCCGAGACTGGTTGTCCGCGCGGATTGATGCTCGAGTCGAACAGATGTTTGAGCAGGGCCTGCTCGCCGAAGTTCAAAGACTCATGGAGTCGCCTCACCCCCTCAGCCGAACCGCACGACAGGCGCTTGGTTACAAGGAAACCATCGATTGGATCGAGGCTGGTCAGATCGAGCTTAATGGCAGCCTCGATCCCACTCAACGGCCGCCACGTGAGTTGATCCAATTGATCCAGACTCGAACCAGGCAGTTCGCCAAACGCCAACATACGTGGTTTCGGAATCTCGAAGAGTGCGTGGCAATCCACTTTGATGGCGTCGAGTCACCTTCCGAGCTTTGCCACCGCGTCGCCTCAATGTGATTCCGTCTCGCTGAGGATGCGGTTGTTTCACGAAGAAACCGCCTGTCGTCGGCAGTCGGCCACAGAATCGCAATCAGCTTCCATGACAGAACTTGTGGCCGAAGATTGGACTCGTCATCAGATTTTGATAACATCTCGACGAACATTTCCGACGCTGACGTGGTTATGCTGCTGGCCACTTGTCAGGAGCGAATGTTCCGGCGGTGGCAGCAGATGCGTTGAGGCAACGGGTTCTCTCTGAAAGGGTGGCGGGCTATGGTGCGAATCAGTCAGACCGAAAGTCGCAATCGGCACAATTGCAGTCTGGCCACTTCGTTCGGTGTCGGGCTGCTGCTGGCGGCCAGCTTGGTCGCGATGGCCGTGGGCACTGCTTTGGCAGCCGACGAAAAGACTTCGACGGAAGCCACGTTTACGACCGGTTCGTCCGACGTGATCATCCAAGAAATCAACAAGCAGATCCGAGACTCGTGGAAGGACAACGAAGTCGAACCATCCCAAGTGGCCGACGACTCGGAGTGGATGCGCCGCGTGTACCTCGACATCTGTGGGCACATTCCCACCGTGGAAGAGGTCGAAAAGTTCATCGCCGACAAAGACAAAGCCAAGCGAACAAAGTTGATCGACCGCCTGCTGGACGATCCGGCCTACACTCGCAACTGGACGACAGTCTGGACGAATCTCTGCATCGGCCAGCAAACGCCTCGGCGAGTCAGTCGCGACGGAATGCAAAAGTTCTTCCGCGAGGCCTTCGGCAAAAATCGGCCGTGGAAAGATGTCGTCTCGGATCTCGTCATTGCCGAAGGGCACTACGAACAAAACGGAGCCGTCAACTTCCTGCTGGCTCAGATGCAGGACCAAGATGACGGCGTGCAGATGACGGCCAAGACGACTCGGCTTTTCCTCGGCATGCAGGTTCAATGCACTCAATGCCACAACCATCCGTTCAACGACTGGAAACAAGACCAGTTTTGGCAGTTCAATAGCTTCTTCCGCCAGACAGGCAAGGTCGATCATCGGAAGTACAACCCCAAGACGGGCCGGATGGACGACGATTACTCGGAAATTGTGGAGAAGAACTTCGCCGGTCCGGTCTACTTCGAGAAACGAAACGGCCTGATGCAGGTCGCATATCCGATCTACTTCGGATCGGAAGTTGATCCGGGTGACTCGACCGATCGCCGTAAGGAGCTTGCCAAGTTGATGACCTCCGGTGAGAAGCCAATGATCGCGATGGCGATGGTGAATCGGACTTGGTCCCACTTCTTCGGCTATGGATTTACTCGTCCCGTCGATGACATTGGCCCGCACAACCCGGCGACGCACCCCGATCTGCTGGACCGGTTGGCGGTCGAGTTCGTCAAGAGTGGCTACGACTGCAAGCAGTTGATGCGGTGGATCGCCAACTCCGAGGCATACAACCTGACCAGCCGCAGTTCAAAGAAGAACGAACGAGACAACCCGGCGGCGGGTGAAACGGCCTTGTTCACTCACGTCTACGTCAAGGCGATGACGGCCGAGCAGCTTTACGATTCGTTGATCGTGGCGACCAACGCTCACAAGTCGGGGCGCTCGGGTTGGGAACAATCTGAGAAGCAACGACAGCAGTGGCTGCAACAGTTCGTCCGGACGTTCGGCACTGATGACGGTGAAGAGTCGAACTCGTTCGACGGCACGATCCCGCAAGCTCTGATGATGATGAATGGTGAGCTTGTGAAGGATGCCGTCAGCGTCAAGTCGGGGAGCCATCTCGGTGACTTGCTCTCCGGAAAGGGCAACGACATCCAGAAGGTTCAACGACTCTATCTGACCGCACTGGGACGCCAGCCAACCAAGCCGGAACTTGGCAAGGCTCAGCAGTACTTGAAGGGGAGTCGGGACCAACTTCCTGTCTACCAAGATATGTTCTGGGCCTTGTTGAATTCAAACGAGTTCATCTTCAATCACTGATGACTGCGGAGCAATCCGCTGGATGTGGCCGTTGTCACGGCCCAAGACTGAGACGGACGAAACGTATTCCGAACGAACTCCCACGCTACGAAACTCAACTGTCCTTAAACCTTGGAGACGATCATGCAGATGACAACACCAGACGGTATGTCCCGACGACATTTCATGCGGCACTTGGCGGCGAGTGCGGCCACGCTCCCCGCGATGAACTTTATTTCGCATCTTCAAGCCAATGCGGCTGAACTCAAGAAAAAGCAGAAAGCCTGCATTCTGATGTGGATGAGCGGCGGCCCGCCGACTATCGACATCTGGGACTTGAAGCCCGGTTCCAAGAACGGTGGCGAGTTCAAGCCGATCGACACCAAGGGCAACCTGCAAATCAGCGAGCACATGCCCAAGACCGCTGCGGTCATGGACAACCTGTCC
>JAYUFF010000416.1:0-5566 GCA_043738825.1 Schlesneria sp. | reverse complement strand
AACGCCTGTTCATCTCCAGCGCCGACTGGATGCCACGCAACTTGGATCGGCGAGTCGAACTGCTCGTCCCCGTCGAAGATCCGGCTTGCCGAGCGAAGCTGCTGTCGATCTTGAAGACGCACTTCCAAGACAACGTCAAAGCTCGCAGGCTCCTTCCCGACGGCCACTATGAACCGGTCAAAGCCGGTTCCAATGCCGAACCGCTGCGCAGTCAAGAAGTCCTCTATCGCCGAGCGGGCGAAGCCGTTGAAGAGGCCGAACGCGCCGCCCTCACCATGTTTGAACCGCACCGCGCACCGGGCACGGACGAGTAGTCTGCCTGTTCGCGTCTTTTCCTTCCCGCGCAATTCGCGCCGGGGTCGGCAAGCGATCGTGAATCAGACCTGCTCGGACAGCGGCATCTTGTTCCCTACGTGGCTTCGCGTGAGGTATCCGAAACTCGACTACCCATCGTTCATCTTCTCGTAGGCAACATTGAATACTTCCGGCGCATAAAACGTCTTTGGGGTGACTTGTGGCAGTTCCTTCAAGATGCCTGCTTCTACCAACCGGTCAACGTCGGATTTGGCAGTTGGGTACGTGACGTTGAGTCGCTTCGGCAGGTCTGCGACTCGCACGAACGGAAAATGAAAAATGTCATCGACGATCTGAATCAATCGAACTGAACCACCTGCATCGGCGATTTTTTCCCTGAACTTCTTCTGGACGGTTAAAAGCCGTTCGCATCGTTCGATGGTATCTCGCGCTTGCGAGATGGTGCCTCGCAAGCATTACTCGATCCAGCCTTCCCAGTTCCCATCCGTGCTGACCTCAAACAGGGCTTTGAAGTAGTCGTCACAAAAGCGTTCATAGTATTCGCTCATGTACAACCACGGTTTCGACAGCTTGCACCGCTGCTGGAGCATGAGCGCCAACAGCAATCGACCGACGCGTCCGTTGCCATCCATGAACGGGTGGATCGTCTCGAACTGGTAGTGGACCAAGAAGCACTCAACCAACGGATCGTAGCCCGACGAAGTGTCGTGAAAGTATTTTTCGAGTGGGTCAAGGCAATCCATCATTCTTTCCGGCGGCACGGGGACAAACCGGTGCGTTGCACCAATCGCCACCTGGATGCGACGGAATTCGCCGGGAGTACGATCCTTTCCCCTGACTCCCGTCATCAGAATTCGATGCAGATCCCTGATGAGGCGCAGAGAAATGGGCAGTTCGGTCGTCGTACCATGCTGCAAGGCACTCCGATAATTGAAGACCTCCCTTTGGTCATTGGTCGGATCGCGTTCGGATTTGGATTCACGAGGCTCAAGCTCAAAAAGCAGCAACTCCTTCGGCGTCGCGTAGGTTCCTTCCAAGCTTGAGGAGCGGATGGCTTCGCGATCCGCCAATGGGCGTAATAGGATTGCCGGGTTGGGTAGATTGCGGCCCAGCCCTTCCAAGATCCCAACCTGCTGCTTGGCCTCGGCCAACAGCGGCCACAGTCGTACTGAGAATTCCCACTGGGGAGGCAACGGCCGCGGCACGAACGCATGCTCGCCATCGGCAATGGCGACGATTTCTCCGGGTGCATTTTGAAGAAAACGCTTGATGTCCATGCTGACCTCTTTGGGAAAAAGCGGTTTTTAACTGGCTTGCAGGCGTTAAAGAAAAGGCAGCTAAATTTTAATGTCGTCTGGTTGGTTAAAGTAGCACCGAAATCGAATTTTCTCAAGTAAGTCTCTATTGATAAAAGGCTTACGGATTATGACTTCACCACAGACTCTCAAACGCGGACACTCGCCGACAAGTGCGCGGCGGCGGAGAGGTGTTAGTGTCCAAATTGGTGAACATCGACATTCTTCGCGAACTGTGAGATGCCACACCCAAGACGCTCTACGCACCAAAGGTCTACGAGGCGTGCTATTCCGACTTGGACAAGGTCCGGTCGCGTCGGCAGCCCAAGTAAGCGTTCAAACTCGAGCAACTCAGTACCGCGCGAGGTCTCCGCTCTGCTTGAGATTCATCCCCTCAACCATCTTCTGAGCCTCGACGACCATGAAGCGGAGTTCGCTGCCGAGGGCCATGAACTGCCAGCCTTCCGCGATTCGTCTTTGACAGTCTTCGAGCGATGTCACGTGGATGCCGACGGGTGTGCCACACTTCTTGCCGATCGCCAGGATTCGCTGGCACATGGCTTCGTGCTCGGCGGGCGTGGGATCCTTGCCGTCGGGACCGCGCATCTGGGCGTTGAGGTCATTCGGGCCGACGAAGATCGCATCGACACCGGGCAGGCTGTAGATCGCCTCGGCGTTCTCGACTCCCTGCGGTGATTCGGTTTGCAGGACGACGAGGATCTCATCGTTGGCGTACTTGAAGTAGTCGCCGGCGGTCGCGTCGAAGTTCATCGCATGCATGCCGCCTCCGACCGAGCGATTGCCGGTCGGCGGATACTTCGCGGCGGCGATGGCGATCTTCGCCTCTTCGACCGTGTTGACCATCGGCACGACGATGCCGTGCGCTCCCGCGTCGAGCACGCGCTTGATGTAGTCGTGGTCGCCGCGAGGCACGCGGGCCAGCACCGTGCAGCCCGCATCGGCAACGGCCCCGAACAGTTGTCCCGCGCTGTCCCAACCGATGGGTGAGTGCTCCAGATCGACCGTCAGCCAATGGAAGCCGACGCGCGCCATCAGCCTCGCAGCGAAGACGTTGCCGAGGGACAGCCACGTCCCCACCTGAGGTTGTCCGGCTTTCAGGGCAGCTTTCACGGGATTGCGTCGCATGGGCATCTTTCCAGGTGGAGTTGAGGGCGGAGTGATCGCGCGGCCGTTGCATTTGACCGACTCATCGCGGTGGCCGAGAGTGTCCCGAGGCAGCGCGCACCACGCAAGCGAACCGTGGCGGGGTTGGAATCGGGCGTTAAAAATCTGTTCGACGAGCCGCAGCAGAGATGCAATCGTTCGCCACGCATTTCGAGTCATGTCACCGGATCGACCCCCGCGTGATTGTCGTTGAGATTGTCGTTGAGACGGCAATCGACGCGGATGCCACGCCAGCCCGATGTCTGCCCCCAATCTGCCCCCAAGTGGTGCTGGGAAACAAAAAAGG
Organism: Schlesneria sp.; assembly: GCA_043738825.1. Lineage (GTDB taxonomy): Bacteria > Planctomycetota > Planctomycetia > Planctomycetales > Planctomycetaceae > Schlesneria. The sequence goes on along the minus strand of JAYUFF010000416.1, from coordinate 2,485 downwards.
ACTCGGAGCGATGCACTCCAAGTCCTTGTCACCAATTTCGTCTCGCATCACTCACAACGTGGTGCTGAAGAGTTGCCCGACCAGGATTCGAACCTGGACAAACAGAACCAAAATCTGTTGTGCTACCGTTACACTATCGGGCAGGCCAAAGCGGGCAGGAGTGTATCGGATGCCTTCCTGCGGTCGCAAGCCCTCACCACGGATCGTCCACGGCTCTTCCCAGTTTCTAAAGTAGGGTGGGACCAGCTCGCTTCGAGCGCCGGCCCACCCTGACAAACCTTCGAGAATTGGTGGTGGGCCGGCGCGGGGAAGCGCCGCTGGTCCCACCCTACACTTTGTACAACTTCAAATGGGACGGAGCCGTGGCCCGGCGTCTGGACAGAGTGGCAACATCGAACGGAGTAGGACATGATGCGACGCAACGTGATCGCGGTGATCGCCCTGACGGCGGTGGCCGTGGGAGTGGGAATGAACCTTTTACCAGGAACCTGTTCGATGGCCGACGACGCCAAGCAACCGCTGCTGATTCACAACGTTTACTTCACGCTCAAGGACGGCACTGCGGACAACACGCAGAAGCTGACCGACGCCTGCTTCAAGTACCTGAAGGATCACCCCGGCGTGGTCTTCTTCGCCGCCGGACCACTCGTGCCGGAGCTGGATCGTCCGGTAAACGTCCGCGACTTCCATGTCGGTCTGCTCGTCGTCTTCCAGAACAAACAGGCTCACGACGATTACCAGGTCGCCAAGACGCACTTGCAGTTCATCGACGAGAACAAGCCGACGTGGGACAAGGTCCGCGTCTTCGACACGTATTCAAAGCCGTAGCCGGCGCGGTTCATGCAACCGGGATGCCCTGTCGTTCAAATGGCACTAGCTTTAGGTAGTCACGGTCGCCAGACCGTGGGATTTTGCGGTAACGGTGCGATCCCCACGCTCTGGCGAGCGTGGCTACGAATCTAAAGTGAGTGCCATTCCCCTCTCGTTCCGCGAGAGGCTTGGCTAAGCCGTGATCGATGATCGTGAAGGAGCACTTCCGCAATGGGTGATGACCAGCACAAACCGCCGCCAACCAGACCGAGTGGCGTGGTCACGTTCGTCAGCAGGCTGTGTGTCATCGCCTGGGTCGGTGCCATGTCCTTCGAGCTTCTTCCGAAAGGTTCCCTGAAGTCGCTCTGCCTGCTGTTCGGCTCGCATGCGGCTGCGCTGGGACTCGTCACTGCCGTCGTTTTCTGGTTGCTGCGACGGCAGGCACTGTTGTTCCTGCTCATCGTCGCGACGGCTCCGCCGGTGGTGTACTTCGGTGTCGTGATCTGGAATATCGTGAAGGCTCGCCACTCCCTCGCATGACGTGGCGAGTGGTCTCTTTTGTCCCATCGCCGCCCGAATCGAACGAACGCTGATCTCGCTGCCTCTACAGAGCGATCTTCAAGAGATAGGTGAAGTGCGGGCCGCCCGCATCGTTCGCGTCCTGAACCGTGACGAAATACGTGCCGGGTTGGCTGAGAGTCGTCTCGATCCGGCTGTCGCGAGTTCCCGCGTGGTCGTCGTTTGCGGCCACGATCCGGCCCTTCGAGTCGTACAGCGTGAGTGTCGGATCGAGCAGCGAACCGGCTCGCGCAGCGATGGTCTCGACGATCAATTTCTGTCCGGCCGAGACCTCGATCCGAAACACATCGACGTTGCGCGCGTCGCCGATAGCGCCGACGATCGTCTTGCCGACGGAGACGCTCTGCGCCGATTTGAAGCTGTCGTTCGGTTCCTGCTCGTCGATCAAATCGTCCGGCCTCGCGACGACAATCTCGTATGCGGCGCTTTCACCATTGGCTGACACGGCGATCAGCGACAGCTTGCTGGCGGCGGTCTCCGGCGGCAGCGTGAACTTGATCTCGGCCTGTGTGTCACCGACTCGTTTGGCGTCGTAGTTCTGAGGCACCGGCGTTTTGCTCTTCGATGTGATCTCGAACTTGATCTCGGCAGCGGCCGACTTCACGGCGATGATCTCATCGAGGAAGGTTCCGCGCAGCGTGAGCTTGATCTCCTTCCCCGGCACGACCGCGAGCGGAGCCGCACAGACGATCATCGGCAGCTTCTCGGGCTTGGCTTCCTGAGCCGATCCGAGTGAAACCAACAGCAGCCAGCAAACGACAGAGACAACGCGCATCGTGGCATCCGGCAGGTGGAAGGAGTGCGTCGCAACATCGCGACGAGTGGCGGAAGGATAACCGACCACGGCGGCAAGGTCGCCCTCTCGCGCCGCGAGCGGAAGCGCGTCGTGGCCAGTCCATTCAAACGTCAAGCCGGGCTTCTCACAAGTGGCGGTTTCAAAACCAACCCGCAGCGTGAGCGAGGGCCACGGCTCCGTCCCGTTTGAAGTTGCACAAAATGTAGGGTGGGACCAGCGGCGCTTCGCCGCGCCGGCCCACCAGCAATTCTCGAAGGTTTGTCAGGGTGGGCCGGCGCTCGAAGCGAGCTGGTCCCACCC
>JAYUFF010000415.1:0-2102 GCA_043738825.1 Schlesneria sp. | reverse complement strand
TCTGCACGCCGATGTCCGGCAGCTTCGAGTTCTTGTCGGCATCGGCTCCGGCGGCGACATCGTTCGCCATGAAGTCGCCCTGAATCACGTAGCCCTTCGAGCCGGGATGGCCCAGCCAACCCTGACTCTTCGTCCCCTTGGGGATCGTCGTGATCTTGCACATCACGCCGTTGCCGGTGATTTTGCGTGTACCCTTGTCCACGACAAGCTGTGTCGGAATCTTCTCGTTGCCGGTCCACTCCCACTTCGCGATGACGCCGTCATCTTGCAACCGCTTGAGCGAGGGATCGAGCTTCTCTTTCCCCTGATCCTGAGTCGTGATGGCCTCGATCAGCCCGAGATATCGCTTCAGACCCGTGAACACCTGAGCGGGGGTCGAGTCATCAAAGGTCGTCTTCGGCGCAGGGACGTTCGTGAACTGAGTCGTCAGGTAGATGTAGAGCTTCGCCGCGAGCGGGTCATCCTTTTTCAAGGCCGTGAAGTAATCGTGGTCGATCGCGATGTGACGGTATCTCAACCCGACACCCGTCACGGGGACGAGGCCGTCGTTGAAGTCGAACGACCACGGCGTTTCCTTCGTCACCTCCGAGATGACGCGGATGCGCGCCTGGCTCTTCAGTTCACCGACCTCGGCGTTGACGAGAACCGCCGCGTGGACGTTGCCTCCCGGCCCGGCGTACTTGCCCGACTCGTCGATCGCACCCGGACCTTGCAGCGTGTACTTCACGTCTTTCGCATCGGCCACCTTCAGAAACTGACCGTTCGCGTTGTAGAGCAGCACCGAGAACTGCTGCTTCTGCGTCGGCTTGAGCAACGATTCGATCGGCACGACCAGCGCGGTGGCCGGCTTCTGATCGCTGGCGACCGGCGTTTCAGCGGTCTGCGCGGGGATCGGGTCGGCGGAGGGCTTTTCGGAAGTCTCCTTGAGACCGATGCAGTACATCATCGTCTCGCACGCGAGGTAGATCCGTCCGTGCGAGATGATCGGCGAGGCGTTCACGTCGCCTTCCGCCAGCCTCAATTGGTGAATCTTCTTCAGTCCCTTGGCCTCATCGGGCGCAAAGATGAACCAGCGGCCGTTGCCATCGACGACGTAGATCTTGCCGTCGGCATAGACCGGGCTGCCGCGACCCATCGTGCCGATCTTCTGCTTGCCGACGAGCGCCCCTGTCTTCAGATCGTTCACGAAGAAGATGCCGCCGTCATCGACCGAGTAGATGCGATCGCCGATCACCAGCGGACCGGTCTTGCCGATGAACTGTTCCTTCGTGCGCCAGACCTCGCCCGTTTTGGTGATGTTGCCGGACTTGGTGGCATCGAGGGCGAAGAGTGCTCCCATCGCGGTGTCGTCCAAATTCTCTTCGCTGTGTCCGCAGATGACCTGCGTGCCGATGATCGTCGGTGCGGCGTTGATGCCACGCAGCGAGACATCGTAGTTCCAGATCAGCTTGCCGGTGCGAGGCAGAAAGCTGTAGACGCTGCCGTCGCCGCTGCCGACCACCAACTGAGTCTGCCCGTTGATGACCGCCATCGCCGGGCCGCTGTACGTCGTGTCTTCGGGCAGTGGGCGAGTGCCCTGAAACCAGACGGCCTGACCGTTGCGCTTGTCGAACGCGATCAGGCGATACGTGGGGCGAGCCATCTCACCCCAGCCGATCACGACCCCGCTGATGATGACCAGATTCTCGTGGATGATCGGATAGTTGGTGCGCCCGCCGTAGGTGCTGAGCAGCCCGAACTCCTCGCTCATCGAGTGCGACCAGATCGTCTTGCCGGTCTCACCGTCGAGGCACTGGAAATAGCCGCAGACGCCCTGCGCGAAGACGTGCCCGGTCTCGGGATCACCGACCACGCTCGACCAGCCGACGCGCGTGTCCGGCACGTCCGAGAGGAAGACGTTGAAGACGTTCTCCCATTTCTTCTCGCCAGTCGCCGCGTCCACACAGACAACCTTCTCGGCCTCTTCCTTCGTGCCGGGATTGTGTCGGACGAGCGTGTAGAGTTTGCCGTTCATCACGATCGGCGTGGAGCGAGTCCCCAGCTCGGCACTCTTCCACAGCATGTTCTCGCCGTCGGGAGTCCACGTGTCGGGCAGCCCCTTC
>JAYUFF010000414.1:0-14833 GCA_043738825.1 Schlesneria sp. | reverse complement strand
CTCAGTGAACTCGCAGGTTCGATCAGGACTTCCAGTCGATGACGGTGTCTGAGGTTGTGAGTCCCCGCAAGTGGTTGTCGAGTCCAACCGAACTGCCGCCCTTGTTTGAAGCAGGATGACGTGAGGGCCAAGAGTCAGCGGGTTTACTCGCCCTTGATCAATGCTCCGTCCTTTTCGATGAGGGTCTCGAAACGTCGCACGGCCGGTTCGCGTCGAGTGGGGCTGGTTTCTGTCGCGCGATAGTCCCACTTGCGCGGCTTGGTAAGCTCCGCAATCCAATGGTAGGCCAATTCGCGGATCGTCTGGTTCGGGCTTCGCAACCATCCCACGAGTTGCAGCGAGGTCACCTTGTCCTTGCCGTCTTCGCGAGTGAAGCCCCACAACAGCCGGTACACGACTTCGGCATCCGCCGGCGGGTAATGTGTCTCCAACTCTTTCTTCAAGAGTTGACCGTGCTCGGCCGCCATTGGCAGCCAAAGGTGCAGGCCATCGCGGGCGGCAAATCGTCCCTCTTCGTTCTTGCACCGAGTCAGTGCCTGCACGGTCGCCGAATAGGAGTCCGTCAACGTCAAGCCGCGTGCGGCCAGGCCAGAGATGTTGGCATTGTCATCGGTAATCAGAGCCTGCATGGTCTCGTCGGCCTGGACTTCGAGTTCAAATTTCTTCTCGAACAGCCCCGCATAGCGTCGCAACGGCGCAAGCTTTCGCTTCTGCGTGTCGATCCAATCGGGAGGGGTCGAGAATGAAATCGGAACCGGCTTGGCTGCCGCGACGCCACGTTCGGGAGTGATCGCAACACCAGTCCGATCGGCGACCTCTTGAGACTGCCCCAAAGCGGATGTCCATTTGGCCGACCCGGCCAGGACATACAGCGTTCCCAGATACCAGTTCGCCTCGTGCAGCTTCTCAAATCGTGACGGTTCGCGAGGTGTGATTTCGATCGCACACACGGTCTCGGGCGTGAGTAGCTCCAGCTTCCAGATATCCTGCCCCACGACGATGGCCAGCGCGACAGGCCGCTGAGCCTCCTTGCGGCTTCCCTGGAAGAGAACTCGCCCACGACGCAGATCGAGACCCGTCGGGGCCATGTCGGTGGGGCCGACCACCCTTACCATCGAGTCACCCAAGACGGTGGCTCGCAACGAACCCTGATCGAAGCTGAGGCTGGCTTCGTACGGCTCCAGACACGCGAGCAACTCACCCACGTTCACTACGGACTGCCGAGGAGCTATGAACCAGTGATGTTCGGCCTCATCAAATCGGAGGACGATTCCTTCGCTGGATGTGTATTGCACGGGGACGACGAGCATCACTGCGGCAGGTTTCGGTTCGACAGGAACTGACGGTTCAGGCGCGGAGGGGACCAGTGGCTTGGGCTTGGACGCGACATCAACGGACGAACCAGACTTCGGTGAACTGGCTGCGACCGGCTTGCTGTTCTTGGGTGTTGCAGCGACAGACGCATTGGGTTCATCGGGCGGCGGAGTCGGATCGCTCCCAGTCGTTGCCGTGGTGTTTGGATTCGTTGCCGTTGTCATTTGAGAATTCGACGCTTTGACCGGCGGCTCGGTGGCCAACGGGTTCGCGGTGTCCGTCGAGGTCGCTCCGTCACCGGTCGAGTTCGAGTCGCGAGGCGACTTCGCAAGCTCACGCTTGGCCTTCTGAAGCCCCGTCAAGAATCCGGGGTCCGAGATCAACAGACCAACGCACAACAGCATCAGCAGCGCCACGACCGCCGTCGGAACGACATGCTGAGACCACGGATTGGGACGGAGATACTCGGGCAACTCGGTGGCCGGCTCGGCTCGTGCCGGTATCGACTGAACGGAGTCATCTGCAATCCGGGCCGGTGTCGTCGCCGGTACTGCATCTTTGCCAGTGGCCGCAGATGACACGGGATCTTCGATGCGAAGTTTGTCCGAAGGCGCGACCGGCCCAAGGGCGTAAAGCCGCTCGCGAATCGATTCCGACACCTCGCACGGTTCACCCAACACGAGCGTCAACACTTGATGGCACGCGGCCACCTCGGCCAGCAGTTCGTCCGACGAAAGCAGGACGCGCTCGACATCCGCGACCTGTTCGGGCGGCAGCGTGTTGTCGAGATACTGAGCCACGATGTTCGGATCGATGCCGATGCGCGAGCCGTTCACATCGGGAGCCGACAGCCGCCGCCGCCGCATCACCTCGCGAATCCGGCTGACGAGCACACCCGCCACGGGACTCTCTTGAATCTTCTGACCCATCAATTTGGTCTGTGATGGTTCAAGCACATCGTCGAGATAGGCGAGCAGTGTTCGCAGTGTCAGTCGCATGATCGTGGTTCCAGTCTTCAGGTACGTCCGCCTGTTGGTCGTTGCAATCCGGCGGGAGATCGCCACTAGTGCTGTGTCACGGCTTGATCTTGGGGTAGCCACGCTCGCCAGAGCGTGGGGTCCATCCAGCGTCTCGCCCACGTTCTGGCGAACATGGCTACGACAACAACCCCAATGCTTAGGTGTGACAAAGCACTAGGCAAACAAATAGTGGTGGCGAGCATTGGCCTTCGTACAACTATTTCCCCAAAATCTCCGGTCAGACTTGTAACTGCCGCTTCAGAACACTTTGGGAAGGGACCACCATGTCCTCGCGTTCGTGGCTCGTGATCCTCGCTTTGGCCTCACTGATTCCTGCCGTCGCGCTCGGTGAGGACCAGCCGAACGCTGCCGCCAGCCGAACGAAGCGGGTTCTGCTCCTCGGCCAGAAGCCGGACAGTCACCCGGCCAACTCGCACGAGTACATGGCGGGAGTCCGTCTGATGGCGAAGCTCCTTCAGAATCGAGGCGGCTTGCAGACGGTGGTCGTTCAGGCGGACAACCCGTGGCGCGATGGACCGGAACTTTTGGACGGAGCCGATGGCGCGGTGGTCTTTCTCACTGAGGGAGCCAAATGGGTCTCCGAAGACGCCGACCGACTGGCCGCATTCCAACGACTCGCCAAACGAGGCGGCGGGCTCTCTGTCCTGCACTGGGGGATGGGCACTCGCGAGGCGGCTCCCGTGGCGAACTTCGTCTCTCTGTTTGGTTGCTGTCATGGCGGCCCGGATCGGAAGTACAAAGTCCTCACCACGACCATCACTCCGACTTTGGACGGGCATCCTATTCTGAGCGGCATCAAACCGGTCCAAGTTCACGACGAGTTCTACTACTCGCTCAAACAACCCGAGCAGGCCGAGAAGTGCGTCCCGTTGATCCGGGCCGCCATTGATGGCGAAGGTCAGTCGGTGGCTTGGGCTTGGCAGCGTCCGGATGGCGGTCGGTCCTTCGGGTTCAGCGGCCTGCACTACCACGACAACTGGAAGCTGACCGAGTACCGTCGGCTCGTCCTTCAAGGAGTCCTCTGGTCTGTCGGCCAACCGATCCCAACCGAGGGCTTGGCTGTGGAAGTGACCGAAGCGGACTTGGCTCCTGCGTCACGACCCGACTCCCAGTGAGAACTCGCACGTCTCGCACGCCGATTCCAAACCTCCATCATTGCCGAGACTGCCCCGTTTCACGTGGAACGCAAGCTACGCGGACCTCCCACTCTGCGGTGGCTGTTGAATCGTAGGGGAAGGGGGCTGTGCATTTACTACTTCCGAGAGTTGGCGTCGGTGCTCAAGTAACCCGCAGCGTGAATGTCACTAACTTTAGGTAGCCACGGTCGCCAGACGGTGGGATTTTGCGGTAACGGTGCGATCCCCACGCTCTGGCGAGCGTGGCTACGAATCTAAAGTTAGTGCCATTCACCCACAGCGTGAGCGAGGGCGATCTGAAGTCGACACGTCCGTGGAGCGTCCGCCCTCGCTCACGCTGCGGGTTACTTCCAGAACTCTCTGACGTAGAAAATGCACCGCCCCTAAGCGTCCCGCTTGCCCGTCTTTCAACTGTCACTGGGCAGCGGGACACCACAGGAAAGCGGGACGCTTGCCCTACGCTCGGCTGCCTCTTCACTGCAAACTGAGTCGTCATGAGCTTGACCTCTTTCGACATCATCGTCGTCGGCCAGGGTCTGGCGGGGACCGCATTGGCGTGGTCTCTGCGGTGGAGCGGCGCGCGCGTGCTCGTGATTGATCGCGACGAGTCAATCACGTCATCCAAGATCGCGGCGGGACTCATCACGCCGATCACGGGGCAGCGGCTCGTAAAGTCGTGGCGGTTCGACGAACTCTGGCCCGCCGCCCTCGCGTTCTATCGCCGCGTCGAGCAGGAGACCGGCACGACCCTGTTCCGCGCGAGACCGATGGTCCGGCTCTTCTCGAACACCGCCGAGATCGACCAGTTCGCGCGACGACTCGACACGGTCGAGGTTCGCGAGATGGTCCGTGAACTCGAACCGCCACTCGATCCGAGTTCCTTCGTGACCGAGGCGGGTGGCTTCGTGATGCCCGTGACGGGGCAACTCGATGTCCCGCAGTACCTGATCGCCTCACGCGAGCACTTCGAGCGCGAAGGCTGTTATCTGACGGCCGATCTCGATGCCGGACACGACCTGGAACTCGACCGCCTCGGTGTCCGCCTGCCTCGCTCAGGTGTGAGGGGACGGCGGTTGATCTTCTGCCAGGGGATCGACGCCACCAGCAATCCGTGGTTTCGGGAAGTCCGGTTCAAGCCCGCCAAGGGTGAGATTCTGACCGTTCGCATCCCCGGCCTGAGCGAGAACCGAGTCGTCCATCGAGGCGTCTGGCTCGCTCCATTGGGAGGCGAATTGTTTCGAGTCGGCTCGACCTACGAGTGGCAGCAACTCGACAACGTCCCCACGACGGCAGGCCGCGACGAGATCCTCTCGCGACTGCGTGAGTTCCTGCGGCTGCCGTTCGAGGTCGCCGATCATCAAGCGGCGGTGCGCCCGATCCACCTCAACCAGTATCCTGTCGTCGGACTCCATCCCGATCACGAGCAACTCGGCTACTTCAACGGTCTCGGCTCGAAGGGAACTCTGCACGCCCCGTTCTTCGCGAGTCACTTCACCCGAGTCCTCTCCGGTGAAGCGACCCTCGATCCGGAAGTCGATCTCAACCTCAAGACGGATCTCCACGGATGCCGCCCCTGACCGAGCAAGCCCACGCGATCATCCGACAGGTCGTCCGGTCGGGAGATGTCGCCATTGATGCCACCGCAGGCAACGGACACGACACCAAGTTCCTCGCCGAACTCGTGGGTGAGACGGGCCTCGTCTTCGCGGTCGATTTCCAGCAGGAGGCCCTTCAGCAGACGGCAGCATTGCTGGGAGAATCTGCATCGGCCCGCGTCCACCTCGTGCAGCGCGACCATGCAGAGTTGAAGGCATTCATTCCCAACGAGCATCACGGACGCATTGCCGCCGTGATGTTCAACCTCGGGTATCTCCCCGGCGGCAACCGGTCGCTCGCCACTCAAACGGACTCCACGCTGAAGGCGATTCGATCCGCATTGGAGATCCTCCAACCGGGCGGCATTCTCACGGTCATCGCCTACTCGGGCCACACGGGCGGTGCCACCGAAGCCATTGCCGTCGAGAGCCTGATGCGCGATCTTTCACCCACGGACTACGAGACCGCCAAGCAACCGGCCGCGAGTGAACGTGCCTTCGCGCCGTGCCTGTTCGTCGTGACGAAGCATGTCCCGCAGGCTGACAACGCGGGCGGGCTTGAGGGGGGCGGCCACAATGGTCGCCCGCTGCAAACATCGCAGGAAGAGTCTCCGAACGGCGAGTGAAGCGCTAGCCTGGGCGATGCGAGTTGACGACGTTGAAGGCCGGTTACGGCGAGCCACTGCGCCGCTTCTTTGCCGAGACCGCCTGGACGGAATCCGTCATCGACTTCGGCCACGCGAAGCAAATCTTTGAGGACGCCGGCGTGTTCCCGTCGATCATCGTTCTCCGCAAACCGACCGACGAACCAAAGCCGCAGACGATTCGCGTCGGCGCGATTCCCCGCGAAACACTTCGCGTCGATGACCTCAGCCAACAAATCGCAGACGAAGGCTTTGAAGTCGCCGCATCCAAACTCGGCGCGGATGGATGGCAGATCGAACCGAGTGGAGCCGCGTCGCTTTTTGCGAAGATCGGCGAACGTGGTACGCCGCTAGCCACTGAGCCTGCCGAGCCTGAAGCTGCAAGACCCGATCACGCAGGACTCGGACGCGCTCGTCGTGGAAGTCAAAAAGTTGCGAGGCAAATCCAAACCACTGACCGCCACCGCGGTCAGCGTTTGCAACACACTCTGGCAAACGGGGCCAACTGTGTCGTTTGTTGTCAGCTCACCAGCCGACGACGATGAACAAGCAACGCAATCGGCAAGTGACGAAAACATCACAATGCCAAGCGAAAGAGCCTTGCCCGCAGTGTTTGCGAGCAAGGCTCTTTCAGTGGAGCGGAGGAGGATCGAACTCCCGACCTCTGCATTGCGAACGCAGCGCTCTCCCAGCTGAGCTACCGCCCCAAGCAGGCGACTCGACCGGATCAGTCGATCACCAAGTGGGCGGCATTCTAAGCAGGTCGATTGAGGATGGAAAGGGTGGCCGACGGCGGTGGCGCTGATGCTCGTCGCGTACGTTTCGTAGGCCGGACACCTTGGTCCGGCAGCATCAACTCGGCCGGACCAAGGGGTCCGGCCTACGAAGGGTCTCGCTCGAAGCGGCACCGTCCAACTTGCAATTTGGCCGAGGTCCATTCAGGATGCGGGCATGACAATCAACTGGGAACCGCTTCGACCCATTCTGGCTGCGAATCAGCGATTCGTGATCTCCAGCCATGTGCGACCCGACGCCGATGCGATCGGGTCCGAGATCGGCCTCGCGCGTGTGCTGCAAGCGTTGGGCAAGACTGTCCAGATCATCAACACCTCACCGACGCCCGCCAATCTGTATTTCCTCGATCCGTCGCGCGAGGCCAAGCAGTTGGGCGTGGGGGCCACGGTGGCGGATGTGGCGGCGGCGGAGGTCCACTTCGTCGTCGATACCAGTTCCTGGATGCAGTTGTCGGACGTGGGGAAGGCGATGCGGGATTCGACCGCTCGTCGAGTCGTGATCGACCATCACGTGAGTGCCGACGATCTGGGAGCGATCGAGTTCAAGGACTCGCAAAGCGAGGCGACTGGCTCGCTGATCTTTGACCTGTCGCAATTCCTCGGTGTGACGCTGCCACCCGATGCGGCGACGGCTTTGTTCGCGGCGATCGCCACCGACACAGGCTGGTTTCGCTTTTCGGCGGTCAGCAGCCGGACGATGCGAACGATCGGGCAATTGATGGAGTGCGGTGCATCGCCTTCGACTATCTATCGTGAGCTTTACGAGCAGGCGTCGCTCGCGCGGATGCACCTGGTCGGTCGGGCACTCGAACGAATGATTCTCGACTGCGACGGAGAACTCGCCTACACGACGATCCCCTGGTCCGACTTCGTGGAACTCGGCGCGACCTCGTCGGATACCGAAGACCTCGTGAACGAGTGTCTCAAGATCACCGGAACCAAGGCGGCGTTCATCGCCATCGAATTACTGAATCAACAAGTCAAGGTGAGCTTCCGCAGTCGAACCGAAGGCGTGAACGTGGCGTCCGTGGCCGAACAGTTCAATGGCGGCGGTCATCGTCAGGCGGCGGGGGCGACGCTCGCCGGACCGTATTCGCAAGCGATCGCGAAGGCGCTCGAAGTGATGACAAACGCTGTGGTCGCGGCACGAACCAGCGTGGCAGCCCCCTTTGGCTCTTGACGCTGCTTGGTGGCATCGGTTGTGATGTCCGTTGTCCTGCCAGTGATTTGCCCACCGCATTTGCCCGCCCCGCAAGTTGTCCTCATCAGTTCACCAACGACAAACACCCAACGCGATCACCGTCGCGTCGCCCTGATTTCGGAGACTCCGCTCATGGCCAGTACGCCGTCCGAAGCATCGCCCGCTCCCCACGAGGCCGCACCGCCGCGTCGCGGTTTCCTCACTCAGGCCACCGCCATCGTGGTCGGCGGACTGGCGGGGTTGGCTCCGCTGGCAGCGGGCGTGGCGTTCTTTCTCGATCCGATTCTCAGGCGTCGCCAGTCGGCGGTTGGTTCGGATGGCTTCCTGCGGGCGGCGAGCGTCTCCGAGTTACCGACCAATGGCACACCGGAGCGATTCGTACTGAGAACCGACATCCACGACGCTTGGACTCTGTATCGCAACCGTGTGCTGGGGAGTGTCTATCTGCGGCTGATGCCGAATGGTCAGGTGATCGCCTTCAATGACACCTGTACTCATCTCGGCTGCAAGGTGGACTACCAGGCGTCCAACAAGCAGTTCTTTTGCCCGTGCCATCAAAGTGCCTTCGACTTGGATGGGATCAAGAAGAACAAGACTCCGCCTCGCGACATGGACGACTTGAAGGTCGAGATTCGCGAGGGCGAAGTGTTTGTGAAGTACCAGAACTTTCGGACGGCGACCCCCGAAAAGAAGGCCATCGCGGGCTGACTGCCGAGTAAGTGTCATCGTCGTAGGGTGCGTGGAGTCTTCGGAACGCACCTTGGTCATCAACATCCGGGATCATCAACATCCTTGGTCATCAACATCCTTGGTCATCAACATCCGGCAGCTTTGCTGCACGGTGCGTTCCGAAGACTTCACGCACCCTACTTGTCTGCTCAAGCTCGGAACGGAAACTCTCGTCATGAAGGCACTGCTCGACTGGCTCGACGATCGGACTGGCTACAAGCTGCTGATGCACGAAGCGCTGAACGAGCCGATCCCCGGCGGAGCACGCTGGCGGTACATTACCGGCAGCATGCTGACGTTCTGCTTCGTCGTGCAGGCGATCACCGGAATGTTCCTGTGGGCGGGTTACGCCCCGAGCACTCAGACGGCGTGGGAGAGCGTCTACTACATCCAGCACGAGATGACGTTGGGCTGGCTGTTACGCGGCATCCACCACTTCGCGGCGCAGGCCATGATGATCGTGCTGGGCCTGCACTTCTTTCAGGTCATCTGGGACGGAGCCTATCGCGCCCCGCGCGAGGTCAATTTCTGGCTGGGCATTGTCCTGATGCAGATTGTGGTGGTGCTGTCGCTCACCGGCTATCTGCTACCGTGGGATCAGAAGGGTTATTACGCAACCAAGGTCGCGACCAACATCGCCGGGGCGACGCCGGTCATTGGCGAGCAGATCCAACAGATCGCGCAGGGCGGTTCGGCCTACGGGCATCACACGCTGACGAGGTTCTTCGCACTCCATGCCGGTCTGTTGCCCGCGTTGCTCGTCGGGTTTCTGGGGCTGCACATCTACGTCTTCCGTCGGCACGGCATCACGGTTCCCGAGGCTCATGCGGGCAAGCCCATCGATTCGTTCTGGCCCAAGCAGGTGCTGTACGATGCCGTCGGATGCTTGGTCGTGCTGGCGGGTGTTCTGTACTTCGCGTGTACCCGATCCGCCGAACTGACCGCGCCCGCCGATCCCGGCGAAGACTTCCCGGCTCGGCCCGAGTGGTACTTCCTGTTCCTGTTCCGCTTCTTGGAGTTTGAGTCGATCTCAAAGTTGGGCGTCGCGTTTGGAGCGATCTACGTTCCGGGAGCGATCATGACGCTGATTGTGCTCATGCCGTTCATCGGTCGGTCGAAGCTCGGCCACCAATTCAATCGACTGGTGCTGGTGGTGTTGCTGGTGGGAGTGAGTGCTCTGACGGCGCTCACGATGTACGAAGACGGCCACAACGAACCGCACCAGGCCAAGTTGGAGTTCGCCAAACGGGACGCTGATCGCGTGGTGCAGCTCGCTCATCGCGAAGGGATCCCCCAAAACGGAGCGCGGGAACTTTTGGTCCGCGACGCATTCGCTCAAGGTCCGCGTCTGTTCGCCCGTCACTGCGCGAGTTGCCACCGGTTCGATGGCCACGATGGGAAGGGACAACGCATCCTGAAAGCCAAGCTGGACGCTGAGGGCAAACCCATGAAAGACTGGCTCAATCATCCGATCAGTGAGGAGGAACCGGCGACGGCAACCGACCTCGGAGACTTCGGTTCCCGCAAGTGGGTGAGGCGAGTCCTGGCCGACTTTGGAAAGACGTTCGCTCCGCTGAAGAACGCGGGTGAGAAGGGACAACGCTTCCTCGACGGTGAGATGGCAGGCTGGTGCAAAGACAACAAGACAGTGCTGTCAGATGCGGCCAATGCCGAAAGCGTTAAGGCTCTGGTTGAGTTCCTCGTCGCGCAGGGAGGCCGCACTGATTTGGGCGCGTTCGACGAAAAGCTCGTGGCCGAAGGCAGGGACATCTTCAAGGGAGGAGCTTTGAAGGCGGGAATGCTCACGTCGAGTTGCACCGACTGCCATAGGATGAAGGCGTCGGGCGACACCGGGGCACTGGGCGACGGAGCGGGGCCGGGCTATCCAACTCTGACCGGCTACGCGGGACGTGACTGGTTGAAGTCGTTCCTGCGAGCGCCCGGCCACGCCGACTTCTATGGCGACAACAACATCATGCTGGCCTTTGATTCGCAACGCCTGTCGGACGAGGAACTCGATCTGCTGGTCAACTGGATGACTGGTGACTACTACCGCGCCGAGCAGGATCACAAGTAAGACGTTCCCGACAAAAGTGAGGCCGTGCATAGTCCGGTCCCCTTGGTCCGGACGAGGCGAAGGACACGAACGAGGGTGGCAAATCATGGCGAGTGAGAGGCCTCGTCTGGACCAAGGGGTCCGGACTACAGTCGCGGCTGACCTGAGTCATCAGCATTTCTGCGAAGAGGAAACATGGTGGTGAGTCACGCTCGCGACGGGCTGGCTCTGGATTTCAGAGTCGCCTCTCATTTGTCGCCGCTTCCATTCATCGGGTAGACTCTGAACGAGTGTGACCGAGAGATGTGCGTCTCTTCGTACCGGGCCATCGGGCGGTCATGGTAGCCACATACACTTGACCGTCGAGCCGAGGATCGCGTCCGTGCCGCATCGACTGCTGTTTGTCTGCCTGATTCTGTGCTGGATGACGTGCGGCGTTCATCAGGCGGTTGCTCAACAACCGGCCGTGAATGCTTCTCCCGCCGCCTCCAAAGCGTTGCCCGCTCCAGCCGTTCTCGCGGCGGGGCGGGATCCCAACGCCTATCCCCCCGCGCCGGGTGGCATCTTCTATCGAGGCAGTCATCCGACGAACCTCGGTCTGTCCGGCTACTACCTGCACATGGGAAAGCTCTGCTACCTGCTGGTGCTGTTTGTGCTTTGGACTTGGACGGCGGGTTGGATCGACGACGATGCCCGCACGCTCAAGGTGCGTCCCGACATGTGGAACACGGTCGTCTTGCTGGCGGGTCTGGCGGGATTCGTCCTGTCGCTCTGCTCGCCCAGCTTTGGGCTGGCCTTCATGGCGATGACGGCTGGTTACGGTGTGCCGATGGGTTTGTATGTCACCGAGCGGAACAAGCGGGTTCCCGAATCAGGCAAGGTGCTGACGCCGCGTCACATTCGATCGGTCGCCCTGCGCGTGTTGTCTCGCCTGGGTCTGCACGTCGGTCCGCGTGAGGCCCGCGACTCGATCTCCGGCCCGCCGATCAGGCTCATTGGAAAATCGAGCGGAAAAGTGGGCGAGGTTGATCGTTCGCGACAGGTCGAAAGCTCGAAGGTCTATCTCGCGGCGAAGGAACTGATTTACGACGCCATCCTGCGGCGAACGACCGACATTCACCTCGAACCGAAAGACGACGAGACCTCGGTGCGGCTGCGAATCGACGGTGTGATGTATCCCTCCGAACCGTTTGAACGAGCCACCGGCGACGCGCTGGTCAACATTTTCAAAGTGCTGTCGGCGATGGACATCACCGAGCGGCGCAAGCCGCAGGACGGAAGTTTCCGCGCCGAGATGGAAGCTCGTGAGATCGACTTCCGCGTCGCCACGCAGGGTCTGCAGGGTGGCGAGAAAATGGTGATTCGTATCCTCGACAAGGGATCATCCGCCAAAACGCTGGTGGACCTCGGCATGAGGAAGCAGTTGATCGAGCAGATTCAAGGAGTGGTCCATCAGCCTCACGGGATGATGATTGCCTGCGGTCCAACGGGGGCCGGTAAATCGACCACGCTGTATGCGTGCCTGCAAGAAATCGATGCCTACGAAAACAACATCATCACGATCGAAGACCCCGTCGAATACAAGATGGCCAACGTCACTCAGATCGAGATCAACACCAAGGCCGGACAAACTTTCGCCGGCTCGCTGCGCAGCGTGCTGCGTCAGGATCCCGACATCGTCATGATCGGCGAAATTCGAGATGGCGAAACCGCCAAGATCGCCTGCCAGGCGGCCAACACCGGCCACATGGTCTTCTCGACGCTGCACGCCAACGACACGACCGCCGCCTTGTTCCGGCTGATTGATCTGGGTGTCGAGCCATTCCTGCTGTCCAGTTCGATCTCGGCGATCCTCGGCCAGCGACTCATTCGCAAACTGTGCAACGACTGCAAGGAAGCCTACAAGCCCTCGGCCGACCTGCTCCAGAAAGCCGGTCTTCCCGCCGACAAGGTGGACAAGTTCTTTCGTCCACCGTCAAACCCTGAAGCCACCTGCCCCACCTGCAACGGTCTCGGATATTCGGGGCGAGTCGGTGTGTTTGAACTGTTTGTCATCACCGACCGCCTGCGAGATTTGATTCGCGACACTCCAAACATGACCGCCATCAAGGCGGAAGCCCGTAAGAACGGCATGTTGTACATGAAGGAAGAGGGACTGCGGCTGGTCGTGAAAGGCACGACCTCCATCGACGAACTGCTCAAGATCGTGAAGTGATGCGTCGTTTCAAAGGCTGAAGTCCGGCTCAGCTTTGTTAGCCGGACTTCTCTCAGGGAGGACGCATCCCGGAAAGAAGTCCGGCTTTCGGAAAAGCCGGACTTCGGAATGGCTACCGCGCAGCCCAACCCTGACTTTTGTTTTTACCACTGAGTGATTGAGTTCCCATGACCGTCATCGACATCGCCTGCCTCGTTGTGGTCGGCATCATTGTGTACTGCGTCTCCAACGAGGGCCTGTGGGGGGCCGTTCACACGTTCTTGTGCGTGCTGCTGGCGGCGCTGGTCGCCATGAATTTCTTTGAGCCACTGGCCAGTTTTCTGGACGGGATCGTACCGGCCTACAAAAACTACATGGATGTCATCGCGCTGGTGGGACTGTTCATCGGTTTGACGTTTGCACTCCGAATGGGTTCGGAACATCTGACCCCGGTCTACATCGGGCTGCCCTCGACTATGGACCAAGTGGGAAAGTGGGCCTTCGGGGCGCTGACGGGCTACCTGACGATGGCCTTCCTACTGGCGGCCCTGCACACCGCGCCGCTGTCGCGCGAATTCATGGGCTTCAAACCCGAACGCAACAACTTTTTTGGGATGGCTCCCGATCGGCAGTGGCTCGGGTTCGTTCAGTATGTGACCGAGAAGCCAATGTCGCGCAGCTTGTACCGCGACACCATCACCGAGAATGGCTCGACGAAAGAAGTCATCATTTCCCATGCGTTCGACGGTCGGTATCAGGTTCTCGGCAGCAAAGAGGCTCCATATAAAGGTGCCGACGGTCAAGTCGCGATGCTCTGGCCCTCGTACCCGATTCGTTATGCGATGCGACGCGAACGGCTGGAAAACAACCCTGCCGGAGGAGGAGGAGCCACCCCTGCGCCCGTTCCACAGATGGTTCCAGTGCCAATCAACCCGAATGCTCCTGTCGGCTTTTGATGGACAGCCGCAGCATTGGAATCAGTTGCGGGACAACTCATCTGTGTGAGTCACGCGGCACGCAAGCCATCTTGGCTCGATGCGTCAGCCAGATCGAGCAGCCTCAACAGACAGCCGATTCGAGCATCGGGAACGAAGAGAATTCTTGCTGATTCAATTCGATGTTGCCCAGCGACTGCATTCGACTCTGCACGGCCTGTTCGTTTAGTAGGCGTTTGATGTGGCGATGGCAGGCCGTACATCCGCCGCCGGCTCCGCAGATTTTCGCGACCCCTCGCACCGTTTGCAGCTCGTGGTCCGCGATGGCTTCACGCACCTCACACTCGGAAATGTTGAGGCAATGGCACAGCGGCCGAGTCCCCTCGGTCGGGCATTGCAGCACCAGAGTCAGCGGATCACAGAGTTCCATGAGACGAGTTCCGGCCGGAAGGTGTGCTGGGCGGGATTCGCGGAAGGCTGGCGTTGAGATTCAATCTCAACTCGACGGAGGATTCTTGTGTCCAGATCGACTGATGTCAACTCGACTCCCTTGATTTTTTGCCACCAAACCACAGGCTGTTCTCAAATTGTGGCGTCTGACGCGAACCGGCACCTCAGATTTGGAAGTGAGAATCTCCGAATGACCGATCGAAAAATCCTGTTCTGTACTGTCGGGCTGACCGCCGTTTTGGGGATTGTTTCAGTTTGTAAGGCTGACGGCCCGGCCGACAACGTGGCCGACAATGTCCGGCGAATTCCGAAGCTTGGCGTCGAGGTGCCTCGGGCCGACCAGAAGGAACTTGCCGATGGTCTCGCCACGCTCGAAATCTCCATCGACAAACTCACCGAGTCAAACTCGGCTCTCGCGAAAGAGCTGCTGCCCGACGTGCTCATCTTCCATCGAGCTGTCGATCAGGCGTTGAGGTTCAGCGAGTTCTTCGATCCGAAGGAGATTGCCGTCGCAATGACGCTGCTGAAAGCGGGACAGGAACGAGCGGATCAATTGCTGGCGGGCGAGGCTCCCTGGACGAAGCAGACCGGTCGAGTGGTGCGCGGCTACATCTCGAAGATCGATCGCACGGTGCAACCGTTCGGGTTGGTGGTCCCTGCGTCGTACAAGTTCGACGGTACTCAAAGGCACCGGCTGGACTTCTGGTTCCACGGTCGAGGCGAAACGCTGAGCGAGGTCAACTTT
>JAYUFF010000413.1:0-2104 GCA_043738825.1 Schlesneria sp. | reverse complement strand
TCGGGCGAGGCAGCAGCCAAGCCAGAGCGGCCACGGCTCCCACGACCGGCCCCGCCAGCAACGCGATCGTCGTCGCCCAGCCACCCTCGGCCCAACCGGTCGCCAACCGAGCGACCCCACACCCAAGGCCAATCGCCGAGCCGAGCAACAGTCCACCCACAACCCAGACCGCAATGGTCTGCCACACCTGACGACGCTGTACCGGCTGAAGTCTCGAACGCAGGGACTCGGTCATGTCAACTCTCCGTAGGATGGGCACTCTTGCCCGTCCGCTTTCCCACACCCAAGCCGGACGGGCAAGAGTGCCCATCCTACAAATCGCGAAATTGTTCTTGGACAAGCACGCAATCCAACCCATACAAGCGGGCAGCGTGTGCTACGGGCCGCCTGTCAGACAAATCGTCTGGCAAGCTACCGTTCAATGATCGGCTCGGCAAGTTCAATTTCTTCCAAAATTCAGGCGGCGAGGCCAAGAGTAGCGGAAATTGGCGAACGCTGAATCTCATCAAATTCGACCGCGTTCTAAATCGAGTACTTCCGTTTCGGGCGTTTTGGTTTCGGTCGAGTCAGGACGAAGAGAAGAACGACCACACTGAAAACAGCGATGATTGAATGCACGTAAAACAGCACAAGGAATCGCAGACAAACCAGCCCCATCGCAACAAAAACAGAATGAAGTAAGACACAACTCGGCCACAATCGCGACTGCAATTCAATGACGGAGCGGGTGTCTTCGTCATCGACAACCTCGAAATCGACATCCCCGAACCACGTACCAAGCCCCGGCTCGCGGTCGGCCCGGCTGAAGGCGAAACAGACCACATGGCAGACACGACAACCGACGAATCTTCCAAACCGCCGATTGACGAACGCTCCGCGGCGAGGAGGCGGTGACAACAACAGTTTCAAAGATGAACGACCATCATGAGACTTGGCGGCACCGCAGTTGGGGCAGCGTGCAAATCGAATAGCATCCGAGACAAACCAGTACTCATGAATCCTGCCGATTAGACAGACAACGACGACAGTCACAACGACCAAGCAGTAGACCATCGCTGCTAACAAGAACAGATTTTGAACGACTTCGAAGAAACTCGTCATGCCGGAAATCTCCGCCGTACCGGCCACCACAGACTGAAGTCGATCCGCCGCAGGGCCACATCCAGCACGAACAGCAGGATCGCTGCCGAGACTAGGTACGGCCAAAGCGGCGTCGAGCGTGGAACAGTTCGCGAAGCGTTCGCGTTCGTCTTGCCAAGGCCCGGTGAGCCGGTGGCCGATGTTGGTTCAACAAACAAATCTTCGGGACGCGGATCAAATCGGCCTCCCGTGGCGGCGGCGAGGGACTTCAAAAGTTCTTCGTTGGTCGGGCGGAGGCGGAGTTCATCCGGATAGCCCACGATCAGGCCGCGAGTTTGCTGATGGAGCAGCGTTCCGCCCGCCGTCTTCTGCGAGAGGTTCATGTGGTACGCACCCGAGGCGGGCGTATCGAACTCGGCCACGTAGCGGCCCGGCGCGGTCTGCTTCATCTCCAGCTTGCGTTGTCCCAACTGCGGGTCGATGAGCGTCAATTCAGTCTCTGCCTGATTGAGGAACTTGCCCGAGGGGTCGATCGCGTCGAGTGTCACCGTCGCGCGACGACGCTCCTGCTTCACCTCGACAATCACGCCTTTCACGTCGTTCTTCCGCATCGACTGGCGGACGACCTGCGCCCAGAACTTGCTGTAGCCGGGCCATGTCAGCCACTCGGCCCCCCAGCGGCTCTTCGCATCCGACGTGAAGGCGACCGTCGTACCGAGGCCGTACCGCCACCAGCACAACAGCGGATCGCCGGCCTCGGTGGCGAGGATGAACTCACACGTCGCCTTCGGTCGAGTGACGACATAGCCCAGCAGGAACGGAGCCGTTTCAAAGTCGATGCCGGCCAGTGCGGGAGTCGGGCGGATCACCTGCGGAATGAACGGCTGCTCGTTGATCGCCGACTTGCTCGCCGTCATTGTTTCCTTCGCGAAGATCTGAGGCAGCGTCGCCGGATCCTTCGCCGAGAAGTACCGGCCCTGCCCGACGCGAGCGATCTCTTCCAGCAGCTTGTCGTCGCAGCCTT
>JAYUFF010000412.1:0-5576 GCA_043738825.1 Schlesneria sp. | reverse complement strand
TGCTCCTTCTGACCCTTCTGCCGACCGAAGCCGCGAACCTCGGTCACGGTCATCCCCTGCACGCCGACCTCCATGAGGGCGTCTTTGACTTCTTCCAGCTTGAAGTGCCGAACCACCGCCTCGATCTTTTTCACGAGTCACCCTGTCGTTGAAAAGAGATTCCGTCACAAATTCCACACACCACCATCGGCCAACCATACCTCACACGGCCATGAGTGAGGCATATCTTCGTTTCACCGAACCTTGACTCCGCCGAACCTTCCGTTTGACGGAACGAATCCTCGACGAAGTCGAAGGCTCGCTGATTCACAGGAAGATGTATCCCTCTTCGCCATGCTGGTTGAGATCGAGTCCCTGCAATTCGCCTGCCTGATTGACTCGCAGCCCCAACAGAGCGTCCACAATTTTGAGGATGATCACGGTTCCCACGACCGCCAGTGCGATCGCGGCCACAATCCCCACGACTTGCGCCACAACCTGCTGCGCATTTCCTTCCAACAGCCCACACTTCTCGGCACTGCCCGTGATGGCCTTCGAGGCGAACACGCCCGTCAACAAAGCACCCAGCGTGCCACCGACACCATGCACTCCAAACGCATCCAGTGAATCGTCGTAACCAAACTTGTTCTTGATCGTCGTGCAAAAGTAGTAGCAAACCAAGCCCGCCGCCAGTCCAAGAATTATTCCGGCGATGGGTGAGCATGAACCACTGGCCGGCGTCACGCAAACCAGTCCCGCCACAGCTCCCGAACACGCGCCGAGGATGCTCGGCTTGCCTCGCTTGATCCACTCGATCCCCGCCCATGCCACGGTCCCGGCTGCCGCCGCCAAGTGAGTCGCCGCGAAGGCATTGGCTGCCAGAGCATTCGCCGCGCCAGCGCTCCCCGCATTGAAGCCAAACCAGCCGACCCACAGCAGCGCAGCACCGATGCACGTGTACGTCAAGTTGTGAGGCGGCATCGGCTCGTGCCCGAAACCGAGTCGCTTTCCGAGCAACAGCGCACAGACCAAGGCCGAGAAACCGCTCGTGATATGCACGACAGTTCCACCCGCGAAATCAAACGCCTTGAACGCGGCGTTGCTGTTGAACTCCGAACACCAACCAAAGTCCGACCAAATCCAGTGAGCGACCGGACAGTACACAAACGTCCCCCACATTACCGAGAACAATACCATCGAGCCAAACTTCATTCGCTCGGCATACGCTCCGCAAATCAAAGCCGGCGTGATGATGAAGAACATCATTTGAAACATCATATGGACCGATCGCGGGATCGCTGCGATCTGTGGCACGACTTGCTTGCCGTCCTCCCAAGTCGGCATCACACCATTCAGTCCGGCATAGCCAAAGTCGCCGATCAGCCCTGCTCCACCCAAATCTCCGCTAAACACAAGGCTATAGCCCCACAAGGCCCAGACCAGCGACATGACTCCCATCAGGAAGACGCACTGCATCATGACGCCCAGGATATTTTTCTTCCGTACCAATCCTCCATAGAACATCGCCAAACCGGGTGCTGTCATCAGCAGCACGAGTGCCGATGAAGTAAGCATCCACGCAATATCCGCCCCTTCCAAGGGGACAACTGCCGGAGTCACCGCTGCGGCAGCCGCCTCCTCAGCGAAGACTGTTCCTGATCCCACCGTGACGAGCGTCAGTACCGCGAGCGCGGCCCAAATCATAGACTTCACACTGATCTCCCTGAGCGATAAAGAGATTGACCCCGCCTCTGTCACGATCGCTCCCGTCTCTGAGGCTACCAAGCACTCAACGGAAATCTTCAATCAAACAGCGCGAGGCAGAACACGTCGAACACCAACAACCGACACTCGGTCATTAGCCACTCGACACAAAACCACATCCCGATGGAAAGGGCCACCAGTCGGCGACAAGGCCAGTCGTGCGACAGCTTTGGCAGGCCAGCCCATCGCCGCAGTCACGCTAACCACTCGACGAGTTGCTGTCGACCGAGCATGCTGAGAAAGTGTGACCGTCCCTGATTCTGCGGAAACATCCGAAACCGTCTGTACTCGCGGAGCTTCTCGTTTTGAACTTTCTTGTGATCGGATTGGTCGGTCTGCTGACGGGCTTCGGGTTGAGTTGCTGGTTCGAGCGACTGAGCGTCTATGAACGCAACGTGCTTCAGTACCCGGCCGTTTCGGCGGCGAGTCGTTGGGCGCGGTGTGCCGCCTTGATGATTGTCACGGCCGCGTTGTTCGGCGGTCTCACGTGGGCCGAGCATGTTGCGGGAGTCCTCGACACGCCGGAGGTCCAGCCATCGGCGTTCGGTCGCGAGTGGCGACTGTACTTTCACCTCACGCTGCTCGGCCTGCTCATCGTCGCCACTGCCATCGACTTCGACTGCTACATGATTCCCGATCAGATCACGTTGCCAGGAATGTTGCTCGGCCTGCTCGGTGCCGTCGCTTTTGCAGACCTGCAAGTCTGCCACCTGTGGGTCGATTGGTCGGTTGCGATTCCTCAACTGCGCGGGCCAGACATCCCCGCGTGGTACGACGCTCACAAACACTGGCACGCGCTGGCCTGGAGCAGTGCGGGACTGGCCACCGGCGCGGCGCTGACCTGGCTGGCGCGAGCGATCAGTTCGCGAGTCCTCGGTCAGGAGGCGATGGGTTTCGGTGACGTGACGCTGATGGCGATGATCGGCAGTTTTTTGGGATGGCAAGCCGTGGTGCTCGTGTTTCTGTTCGCACCGCTCGCAGGACTGACGGTGGGCGTCCTCATCAAGCTCGTGTCGGGGAAGACGTACCTGCCGTATGGCCCGTGGCTCAGCATCGCGGCGGTATTCGTGTTGTTTCGCTGGGGCTGGCTCTGGGGACTGACGCGAGTCACCTTCAGCGACTGGCTCAGCCTGACAGTGCTCGCGGGAATCGGAGGCTTTGGTTTCGTGCTGCTGCTCGGCTTGGTCAGGCTCTATCGTGCGATCCCCGTCCGCGCGAAAGACTCACGCTGACTCAGCCAACCCAAGGTCGAGATAGATCGCCTCGTTGAACGATTTCGCGCGGCGATGGTGCTGGCCTTCACCGGGTCGGCCGTTGAAATGATAGGCCACGACGAGACCCGCCTCGGGATCGCACCAGCCCTGCGACGACTGTGCCCCGCCGTGACCAAACGTTCGTGGTGAGCAGTATCTCCCGTAGCCATACGGCACGGTGTCGATGCCGTAACGGTTCGAGTCCACGATCACGCCGAGACCGAAATCCACCACATGCCCCAGCGTTTGATCGAACTCACCCACACGCTGCCGAGCCGTCATCGCAGCCACTGTTTGAGGCAACAGGATTCGCCCGAGCGGCCCATCGCCCTCGTTGAGCAACATCTCGTAGAAGTGTCCCAGTTCGCGAATCGGCCCGCGCGTGTTGCTACCGGGTGACGGAGCCGCACAGCGAGCCGCGTTGGACCAGTCGAGCAACTTCAATTCTCCCTGTTCGCGCGCATACAGCCAGCCGATCCGTTCGCCATACGCGGCGTGCTGCTCGATCGGCAGGGCGGCCCACGTGTCGTTCAGTCCGAGCGGGCGAAACAGCTCGTCGCGCATCACGTCGGCATACGGACGGCCGGTCACTCGCTGAAGCAGTTCCCCGAGGATGAACCAGCTCGTCGTCGTGTGATAGCCCGCCGAATGACCGACGATCCAATTCTCTTCGAGTGGCGAGGCACAGATGCGGCGAATCGTCTCATCCCACGATACCTCGGGCCAACCCGTCTCGACGTTGCGAAAGCCGCCCGTGTGAGTCAGCAGATGTTTGATCGTGATCTCGCTCTTGCCGCCCACTGCAAACTCGGGAATGAACCGAGCGACACGATCATCGAGCGACAATGCCCCTTGCTCGCACTGCTGCATCACGGCCACAGCCGTCAGCGGTTTTCCAGCCGACAGCCACAAGTTGATCGTGTCCGCCGTCATCGCCACGCCGGGGCTAGACTCACCCACACCCACGTCGGCCAGCACGTTGCCTCTCAACGAGACATAGATCTGGCAACCGGTGTGCAATCCACGTTCGATCCCCTGTGCGATCACGGCCTGCGCGCGTGGAAAGCCGGAAGCAAAATCGGTGGGGTTCATTGGAAAGAACGATCTTTTTCTGCGCGCACTTGAACACATTTCAAAACATGATTTGCTCTGAAACAACTAGCCCGACGCGCGAGCGAGGGCTGACCGTTCGATGTCTCCGAAACCCTCGCTTGCGCGTCGGGCTAGTTTTGAAATGCGTACTACACCGCCAAGCCCTTTTCCAAACGAATCTGCTTCACCTTAGCGAGGACTTGATCGACGATCTCGCCGTTGCGTTCGAGTGCCCGAAACTCCAGATAGTTCACGGCGACATTCGCCAGCACCGTGAAGATCGCGGCGGTCAGGTGAATCGTCGCGGCCGAGAAGCCCAGCCAGCCGCGTGACTGCATCGACGCCGCAGGATCGGCGGCCGCTCCCAAGGCTCCCGTGAAGATCAACAGCAGAAAACAGACGACCATCGCGGGGATCGTGCGGTACTTGATCGCCTTGCTCTGCTCATGCAAGTTCGGGCCGAGCTTGTATGCCGTCGATGTCTCTTCGATCCAGCGGCCGGTTCCCATGAAGTAGGTCAGCACGATCGCATGGACCAGCGTGGCGAAGACGAGCGCCGCCAGAGCCGACAGAAAGTGGTACTGCACTCCCGCCTGCACGGCCTTGTCGAGCACCTTCGGATCGTCAATGGACAACCCCAACACCATTGCGACCAACAAGCTGATCGTGCTGAGAAACGACAACGGCAGAAAAATGCGAACCACGACAACTCCAGATTCAATTCGCGGTCTTGTTTTCTCCCTCCCCTCGGCGGGGAGGGCCGGGGAGGGGGGAGATTGGTTGAGTTGGCTTGCCACTCGCCCCCCTCCCTAACCCTCCCCGCCGAGGGGAGGGAACAGGAATAACGGCCTCACCACGTGATGTCGAACTTGATCTTCGCAGCCAGCTCGGCCAACGCGCGGGCGTCGCCAGATTGTAGAGGCACCGTCTCGACAGCGGCATCGTCGGGCAAGGCGGCTGTCATCGTCGGCTGGTTCGACGAGAGAGTCGGTCCCCATTTGGCAAACAATGTGTCGCGCGAGGCAAACTTGTCCGGGTCAATCGCCTGCACGAAGTGTTCGACCGTGTTGGCCACTCGCGCGGCTTTGCGCTTGCGCGACATCGCCTCGCCACCCGCCAGCCCGGCGGTCAGCAGGCCGAAGACGAGCGACTGCGGCTCACCCAGTTTGAGGCTGCGGTCGCGGACGATCTGCGGTGCGGAACCGGCGGGCGCGGGCAGGCCCCAAGCCAGCGCATGGTCTCCGGCGTCGTTGGCCACTCGCTCGGCAAAGCTGTTGGTGACGAAGCCGATCAGCCCGGCCTCAGCCGCCAACCGTGCGATGCCTCCCACGTCACCGCACAGTCGGCTGTTCTTGATGACGACCGTTCCCGTTCCCACCGCGCGTGCCTTCTCGATGGCGAGCAGCATCGCGCGCGTGGCCGCGACGTGACCGATTCCGGTGCTGCCGTCGAGCAGTATCACGGCGGGCGTCTCACTGAGAGTGATGA
>JAYUFF010000411.1:0-2107 GCA_043738825.1 Schlesneria sp. | reverse complement strand
AGCCCCTTCCAGAAGGGGCTGACGAAGCCTACAAGACTCTGTAACCGTGCCGCCCTGAAAATAGGCGTATTGTTTCCGGATAGTCTCTCAACGAGGATGACCATGAACTCCGCGATCTCTCTGACACGACGACAAGCCCTGCTGACGGGAGCCATTGCCTTGGGAGCCACCGCCTTGGCCGACGCCGCGCCGACCGACTCGAACGACACGCCGTGGATTGACGCTCACTCGCACATCTGGCCGCCGGAGACCGACAAGTTTCCGCTGGTGAACGGTCAGACGAAGAAGGATCTCAATCCGCCGAGCTTCACCGATGACGAGTTGATGGCGATCGCTCGTCCCGAGGGAGTGGGGCGAGTCGTGCTGATTCAGCATTCGGGCTATCACCTGTTTGACAACTCGTACCTGCTCGACGCGGTGAAGCGGCATCCAAAGCTGTTTCGGATCGTCGGAATGGTGGACGATCAGAAGCCCTCGCCCGGCAAGGCGATGAAGGGGCTGCTTCCTTTGGGAGTCACCGGCTTCCGCATCACGCCGTTTGTGCGGAAGGAGAAGCAGGCCGAGTGGCTCGACGGGTCGGGGATGATCGAAATGTGGAAGACCGGGGCCGAGACGCGACAGCCGATGTGCTGCCTGATCAATCCGTCGGACCTGCCGGGAGTCGATCGGATGTGCGAACGACACCCCGACACGCCGGTGGTCATCGACCACTTCGCTCGGATCGGAGCGGACGGCCAGATGCGCGACGAAGACCTCAAAAACATCTGCCGGTTGGCCCGGCACAAACACACAAGCGTGAAGGTCTCGGCCTACTACGCCCTCGGCGAAAAGAAGCCGCCGCACCTCGAACTGATCCCGATGATCAAGCGGCTGTGCGACGCCTTCGGCCCGCAGCGTCTGATGTGGGCCAGCGACTGCCCGTATCAGATCCAAGGGGTCAACAACTACAAAGCCTCGATCAGCCTGATCCGCGATCGGATCGACTTCCTCACGCCGGACGACCGCCAGTGGCTGCTCCGCAAGACCGCCGAGAAAGTGTTTTTCTTTGCGTGAGGTTGATCGGTGAGTGCTACGCCGAATCGCGTCAGTTGTTCGGTGGGTCTATCCGAAGTGTGGGAGGTTCGGGTGTGGATGGGGATTCCCATCTCTCAAGCAGTTCAAACGTCACCGACGCTGTGACGACAAAGAGAAACAGCCCAACCGACAACGCGGAATGCTTTCTCTGATAGCGGTGCGCGATAAAGGCCAGCAGCCACGCGCCAACACCAATGGCGAGGCTAACGAGCGCGAAGATCACCCCGAAGATCATCATCAGGTCTGAAAAGCTGAGCTTCCGCCTCGTTCCTTCGTCCGTCGCCAAGAGGTACAGCGACATGATGAGAGCCAGCACCGGTGAGGTCGCCTGGGTGACGACCAGCATCCATCCAAAGTGTGTCTGACTGCCTCGCAAGCTGACGACAGCCGCCAAGCACACGGCAAACAGTCCACCGACAAACACAACTCTCTCCACGCCGAACGCTACGTTGGCAATGACGATAGCCGCTGACGCGACAATCGCGAGTCCAAACCACTTCGTGTCGTTCATGAGTGTGGTCCTTTGAATGTGGCAACTTTCGATTCACGACAAATTGAAAATACCAAAGCGGCGTCGAGCCGCCGCACTCCAAAAGTCAGCGGGTCTTCTTTGCCTTCGGGTTTCCCTGTGGAACGGCATCGGTGAAAGGAGAGCGTTCAAACGTTTGGCCGTCGCCGGTGACGCGCGGGTCGCCGACTTCGGTGGAGTCAATCTCTCAAGCCCACGCCCTTCGAGGACTCAGGGCGTGCCATCCAAATCACCGCCTACAGGATGAACTTGCTCAGGTCTTCGTCGCGGCTGATTTCTTCGAGCTGTTTTCGGACGAAGTCTTTGTCCACGACGATGCGGGTGCCGCGGGCGTCCGGTCCCTCGAAGCTGGGGTTCTCCAGCAGTCGCTCCATGATGGTGTAGAGGCGTCGCGCGCCGATGTTCTGCGTGGACTGGTTGACTCGCCACGCGATCTCGGCGATTTCTTCGAGGCCGTCCGGGGCGTAGTCGAGGTCGATGCCATCGACCGCCAGCATCGCCTGC
>JAYUFF010000410.1:0-5583 GCA_043738825.1 Schlesneria sp. | reverse complement strand
ATTTTGGGGTAGCCACGCTCGCCAGAGCGTGGAGTTAGTTCAGCATCTCCCCCACGTTCTGGCGAACGTGGCTACGAAGACAACCCCACTTCTTAGCTGTGACAAAGCACTAGGTACAGCGCCAAAACGCGCGGGGCGTGGCCCACGCGGTGAAACGAATGTTCGTCAATTTCGGCCGCGTGAGGTCTGGGTCGCACAAGTCGCACGGAGTCGTCATGAACACGGTTTGCAGTCTTCACGAGCGACGCCAAGAACTGACGCAACTCGGCCACTGGCGCGAGCGGCTGGCCGGACGACTCTTGAATGCCGCCGACCGACTCGATGCTCCCGGTGAGCCTCCCGCTGACGAACTGATCGACGATCTGACTGCCTATCGCGAGCGAGTGCTTCAGTGCGCGGAGGAGATCGGAATTGTCGTCGCCGCGGCGGACGAGGCCGCGGCAACGAACATCACGCTCGACGAGTTGGAGCGTCTGCTCGACCTTCGCGAGCGCCGCGAACAGGTGGTTCCGGTGCTGGACGAAGTCTTGAAGTGGCAACACGTCGAAACACCCGACTTCGCTCCGCTTGCCCTGTGCCAGGCCGAAGCGCGACGGTTGATGGAGTTGGCTTCACGCTCGCAGAAAATTGAGGCCGATGCGGAACTGGACGCGATCTGCCAGCAGACGCATCCGCTCAACCTGCTGCTCAAGTTGTGCGCGCGGGGGGAGGGGCTGTCGGACTCCGATTGGATCGAGTGCAACGATCGGGTCACTGCGGTGTATGGCCGTCAACTCGCGACCGCACTTGCTCGCGGTCGCATCCTGCGCATCGCCGATCCCGCCGTGATCGAGCCTGCGCCCGCGTCGATGCCGTCTCACGAACTCACTTCGCCGGTCGAGTCCTCGCCGCACCATCCTGCCGGCTTGCCAGTGACTGCGTTGCCCGTCGTGACTGCGTTGCCTGTCGTCGTCGTCGAAGCGGGTCACGAACGGCAACCCGCCAAACCGGTGAAGTCCCGGCTGGGAGCCGACTCGATCTTCGAGCCGTCTCCCCTCGCCGAGAGCGTCTTCGATGAGCGGACTCCCCCGCCGAAGCTGCGCGGATTGACGCTGCCCGTGGAGGAGTCGCCACTCATCGAGCCTCCGGCTCTCGTTGATCTGCCCTTGGCAAATCCCGGCAGCAGCCCGGCGCGACCTGCTCGGGACTTTGAAGTCACCGAGGTTCGATCGCGCGTGGCGTCGGTGTCCGAACCGGCCATTCAACTGTTGTCCGAGGATCGCCTGCCACTGGCCATGCATGTCACACGATGTGCCGAGCTGCGTCCTGGGCTGCCAATGCCATTTCCGCCAACGTGGTTGCTGCGGTCACTGATTCTGGGCAATCACCTCTGCGATCCAAAGGGCGAACTCGCGCGGCAGGTGGATGACGACCTGCACCAATTCCGACCGGAACTGCTGACGGACGGTGATGCAGACCGACAACTGGCGTGCGGGTTCCTGCTGCGGGCCGCCGCGTTACCGGCGGCTCTGATGTCCGGATCGACATCCGCTGCGGCGATTCTGCGAGCCTTCAAGATCTCACCCGGATGCAGCCAGCTTTACAACTATTGCAGCCGCATCGCGTTCTACGGCGATCGGCTCGACGGACAGATCGTCGAGATGTTTCGACCTCAGTGGGCGGACATCGAAGAACTCGACATCGAATCGTTCGGCGAAACCGCCTCACATTGGTTGCAAGAGACGGCGCGGAAGGCCGCCAATTATCGCCGGACCTCGCCCCTGTTTCTGCATGCGCACTGGACGCTGACCGCCGGCACCAGCCTCCGCCATTCCGAGGCCACTCAACTTTGGTGCAAGTGGCAGGAGACGCTGCTGTCCGTCGCGCGACTGTTGCGTCCCGTCCGTCGCAATCTCGTCGGGGAGCGCCATTGGGTCCGGCAGGAAATGGCCCGCCTCTCGACGCACGTGCGAGTCGAATCGAACGCGGCCCGGGTCGAGTCGTCAGCCCGTGGCACCGCACTGCCGATGGATGACATGCACGCCGTCCTGCGTCAGGCGATCGAACTGGCCAGTCGTTGGTTGAAGCTGAGCGGCGCGAAGTCCGCACAGTCGGCGGGACCGTTGTCTCAAGATGGCCTAGACCTGCGCGACGAGGTCTTGGAACGAACGGCGGGAGTTCTGAGTGAACTGAACGAGCAGTGGCAGGCGCACCCGTCACCATTGATCCGCGCGGGCATCGCCTGTTGTCGCCGGAGTGTCGAACGGATCAAGTCGTTGTTCGATGGCAGTCGCTCACTCCCTTTGCAGGAAATTGACCTGCGGCACGCGCTGCATGCCGATTTGTTGAAGATCCCCGGTCTGGAACTCAACGACCAGTGGCTGCCCGAGGCCGATCCGGCAACGCTCGAACGAGAATTGATCGAGCACCTGCAACGCGGCGACACGAGTTGGCGTCGGGCCTACGAAGCGCATGCCCTGCACGGCGATCATGTCGCGACGGGAAGGCTGCTGGAGTTGGATGTCTGGCCGGACGAGGCGGAGCGCGACGCGCTGCAGGACCAGCGGGAGACTCAGATCGCGGAACATCGCCAAACGCTGGCGCGCGAGTTGAACGAAGTCTCTCTCAATCTTGCCGCGGTCGGCAGTCGTGGGGAGCTTGACGAAGCGGAAGGCAACGTCTTCGCCCGGCGCTTGGAACGGCTGCAGCGCGACCTGCCCAAGCTGTTGAGCTTCGGTTCGTGTCGGTGGGAGCTCGACCAGATTCGATCCGCGCTGCAACGCCGTCGCGCCCCGTCGGTGGCCAGCGTGACAATCGACCCGACGGAATGGAGGCCCGCCAACCTGGAGCCGCATCGAACCCGTCTGGTCCCTTCGGCGGTGTGCGATCGCGGTGACGAGTCCTTGGCTCACGAGACGACCGCCGCGTTGACCAACATCTTTTCTGAGGAGTGACCGGAATGGCGAACGAGCAAAGCTTGATTGACGAGCTTGCCGCGGCCCGTAACCGGCCCTCGGCGAACGATCCGCAGTTGGAGGCCGCGCTCCAACACCTCGCGCAGTGGTACAGCCAACGCCGTCAACCCGGCCGCGCCCGCGTGCTCGTTCAGGAACTGTGGACACTCCAACGGCAGATGCTGGGTGAAACGCACGCACTGACCGTCGCCAGTCTGTCGTGGTTGGCATCGCTTTTCGTGGCGCTCGGCAAGCTGGATCGAGCCGATCAATTGTTGAGCGACTTCGCCACGCGATGCGACAATGTCCCGAGCAGTTCGGTCGCTGCCGTGGCCTCCGCGTGGAATCAACTCGCCGAGCTCCACTATCAGCGCGGGCAACTCGATTCGGCCGTGACCACCTGCCGCCGCGTGCTCACGCTGTTGAGTGAGGGCGATGCCGCCCGAACCTCATCGAGCGACTCGGCCACTCCTCAGTCCACGAGTTCGCGACCACAACTGGTCCGCGCCCGAAACAATCTCGCGGTGCTGCACGTCGCCAGGGGCGAGTACGATCAGGCCCGGCGCTCCTTCGTGCGCAACCTGCGTGAGGCGCGGCAGCGACTCGCGCCCGGCGATCCCGCACTGATCGTGCAACAGATGAATCTGGCATCGGTGCTGCGGCTCAGCGGCCGGCTCGAACAGTCCGAACGGCTGACATCTCAATCCGTGCGACAGTGCCAGCGCGCGACCGGTTGGTTTCACCCGCTGGTCGCTCAGGGCCTGGCCAACCTCGGCGCGTATCGGTTGCAGGGAGGCCGGGCGGAATCGGCGAACTCTCTGTTGGGAAAGGCCCTCAAAATTCGTCGCCGCCTGCATCCGGCGGGGCACGCGCTCGTCGCCCGCACGCAGCGTCAGTTGGCGGAAACGCTGCTGGCCCTCGGAAAGCACGGAGCCGCCGAACGGTTGCTCGATCGCACGGTGATCGTCTTCGAGAAACAGCAGCCGGTCGATGAGGTCCAGCTCGCGCTGACCCTGTGCAGCCTGGGCTATGTCTATCTGGCGGCGGGCCGCCACGCCAACGCCGAACGGACGCTGAACCGGGCGTACGAGATTCAACGGCGACGACTCGCCCCGCGCGATCCGCAACTCGTGCAGACGCTGAACGGTCTCGGCTGTTTGAATGCCGCGCGGACGAATCTCGATGTGGCGCGATCGTTTCATCACCGGGCGCTCGAACTGTCCGAGCAGATGTTTGGCGTGGATCATCCCGAACTGACGAAGACGCTGATCTGGTTGGGTGAGGTGGCGCTGGCTCGCCACGATCTGGTCGAAGCCCGGCGCGTCCTCGATCGCGCGCTGGCCCTGCGCGAGCAAAGTCTGGGCAGCGAACATCCCCTGGTCGCGGAAGTCCTCGCGCGCTGCGGACAGCTCGACTTGGCGGAGGGCCGCCCCGCGCGCGCCCTCTCGATCGGCGCGAAGGCGGCGTCGATCTACAACCTCTCCAAAGAATGCCCGCCGCTGGCGATGGCCGAAGTGCTGGCCGTTGCCGCCGAATCGTCGCGACGCCTGCAGCGGATGGCTCAGGCGGAATCGCTCACGATTCAAGAACTCGCCCTGCGCGAACAGGTGGTCGGGGCGGAGCACGTCTCGCTCCTGCCCGCGATCAAGCGACTCGCTCAATCCTATCTCGCACGCGGTCGGCACGCGGAAGGCGAGCAGGCCCTGCGGTTGGGACTGGCCGTCAGCGAGAAGGCTCTCGGGCTGTCACATGCCACCGGCATCAAGTTCGCGGAAAGCCTGGCGCGGCTGTGCCTCGTGAAGCGGCGCTTCGACGAGACCGATCAGTGGATGGAGCGAACCGTCAAAATGTGTCAGCGCTGTTACGGCAACGAAGGAGATCAGGTGGCCGACACGCTGCTCGTCTTCTCCGGACTGCTTCGATCGGCTCAACAAGAAACCAAGGCGGACGAGTTCGAGCGTCGCGCGATTGATATCCGCAACCGCAACTGCCACGTCCTGCTGTGAGGGACGCCCAGAATCTGAAATCTCTAATCTGAAATCTCAAATCTCAAATCTCAAATCAGGATGACTGTCATGAGCCTCGTGAACCACGGTGACACCGTTCAACTGCATTACACGTCCTATGCGGCGGATGGCTGCGTGATCGAAACGTCCGGTCAGCGTGAGCCGCTGGAGTTCGTCGCGGGAGGGCCGGGAGTGATCGGCGGCGTCAGTCGGGCCGTCATCGGCATGCACGTTGGCGAGCGGCGGCGCATCGCGGTGCCCCCCGAGCAGGCGTTCGGCTATCGCGATCCAAAGCTGCAACAACAGGCCCCCCGCCTCGGCATGCTGGAGAAAATCGACGAGGGAGATCAACTGACCGTCACCGTTGCGGGTCGGGAGCTGGATGTGTGGGTTCGCACCACCACCGCCGACGAAGTCACGCTCGACGGCAACCATCCGCTCGCGGGTGAGTCCCTGGTGTTTGAGATCGAAGTGGTCGGTCGGGTGGCGGGAGCGGATTGAGATCAAGCGGCCCTCGGTGGGCGACGGATGACAAATGACAACGTGTCGGCACGACCGGCCTGTCTGTCGGGGTTGCAACGAAAGTTGAAGAGTTTGATGAAGCCGCGCGACATCCCATCGACACGGGTCGTGGAGCGCGGCGA
>JAYUFF010000409.1:0-5584 GCA_043738825.1 Schlesneria sp. | reverse complement strand
GCGCTAGCCGCCGGTCTCGTGATGTCGATTTCCCGTGCAAGAAACCGGCGGCTAGCGCCTTGCCGCTCACAAGCCTCGTGACAAAGTGGGTGACATTGGGCTGACGCCGTCCCACTAGGAGGTCATTCGCTTACGCCGGGCCTTTCGTCTCCAACGCGCAGAACGCTCCCACCGACTGCGGGGCTCGGACGAGGTTCGTGCTCTGCATGTCGTTCCACAACGCGATCCCGCCCAGCAGACCCGCGATGTTCGGCACGATCTTCACATCGAGGGGCATCGCGGCGGGATCGAGGATTCGCGCGTTGCCGCCTCCCAAATAGAGCATGTCGAAGTTGAACGTGTGCCGGATTTGAGAGATGGCTTTGTCGAGCCACCCTTTCCATACCTCATCGCCCAACCGTTCGAGGGACGCTTGTCCGAGCCACTGCTCGTAGGTCTGACCTTCAGCGAAGGGATGATGGGCCAGTTCCAGATTTGGCACGAGCAATCCATCGACAAACAGCGCGGACCCCATGCCGGTCCCGAGCGTCAGCACCATCTCCAGCCCCTCGCCCGAGATCGCTCCGAAGCCCTGCACGTCGGCATCGTTGGCAACTCGCACCGGCTTGCCGAGCCGCGCGGCGAGCGACTGCGCAAACGGGAAGCCGTGCCAGTCGGGATGCAAATTGGGCGCGGTGATTGTGACTCCCAAACGAACCACTCCAGGGAAACCAACCGCCACGCGATCGAACTGGTGCGCGGCGGCCAGTTGCGCGATGGTCTCGATCACCGCTGATGGGATCGCGGGACGTGGTGTCAACGCCCGGTCCCGCTCACTCAACGCTTCACCCGCCTCACCCAAGACCAGCACCTTGATGCCCGTCCCGCCGACATCGACCGCCAAAGTCCGAGGACCAACGGCGTCGTGAGCCGTCACATTCGATTCAATCATTCCGTGAACCTTTGGGCAGCAGGTGAACCTTTCGAGCGCGGCGGCATTCTATTCAGAGTCGGTTCGCGCGGAACAGCCTCGCAAAATGGCGGAGTTCAGCGGGAATGAAATTCAACGCTTGAAGGAGTCTTCAAAGCCAGACCATGTGCAAGCTCGCGCTGCTTCGACTTCAATCGTCCAGCCCTCGTTTGCGTACGGGGCGACGATCGACCAGATTCGTGCTTCCGTTCAACGGAGACTCGATCGACGCTCAGCGACTCAAGCACGTGTTGATTTCATCGTGATCGACCGGGATCACGCGAGCCGGATGGCGATTCAATTCACATCCGCAGTGGCGAAAACTTTCGGAGCGGAGACCTTCCCGACGGTCGCATTCGTAACCTCGGGAAAGCGCAGGGAAAGATTCGTGGATGTCAGATCCTGTAGCGACGTGGACTTCCAGTCGCG
The DNA here is from genome assembly GCA_043738825.1 of Schlesneria sp. Lineage (GTDB taxonomy): Bacteria > Planctomycetota > Planctomycetia > Planctomycetales > Planctomycetaceae > Schlesneria. The sequence goes on along the minus strand of JAYUFF010000409.1, from coordinate 4,206 downwards.
ATAGACCTCCATCGGCTGCGGCATACCCAGAAAATAGCCTTGAGCCAGTTCAAATCCGAGTTCGGCACAGATCTGCTGTTCACCGAGAGTTTCAATCCCCTCGGCCAAGGGGGTAACGCCGATATCGCGAATCGCATCGACCAGACTGCGGATGAATCGCTGGTGCGAAGCACTGGCCAGATCCAACCCGGTGACAATGCTGCGGTCGAACTTCAGGCAGTCGGGACGGATGGAGGCGAGCTCGGCGATCCGCGCTTGTCCGGCGCCAAAGTCATCGAATGCAAGTTTAATGTCGTAGTCGCGTAATAAAGCCCGGAAGCGCGCGACACCAATCACATCGGTCACGGCTCCCTCATGTATTTCGATGACGATTTTCTGTGACGGTGACGACTCCCGCAGCACTCGGACCCATTCCCATGCGTCATCGTTCTCAAACTCAACCGGGTGTGTATTCAAATATACGGGAGGAGTCTCATTGAAATTCTGGCTGACTTCGACCCCCTTGCGCCGCATCAGGTCACTGAGTCGGGCTTCCATCTTGAGATCAGCGGCTGCGGCAAACATGCGGCCCGGAGTTTCCAAGCCGATCAACCGGCTGCGGGCCAATACCTCGAAAGCCTTCGTGACACCGGTCTGGAGATCGACAATCGGCTGGAAATACGGCGTGATGATCTCATCACGCAGTAACTTGTCGAACTGAACGCGGGCGAGAGCGTGATCGCAGAAATTCTCCGATGTCGTGTTTGAGTCACACTTGGGTGACGAATACATGACACGAAACGAGACATCGGCGAACTGAATAACATCGTCTGTTTTCAACTCGGCGACGTCGAAAAATTGCTCGCCATTGATGAATGTGCCGTTGGTGCTTTTCAGGTCGCGGACAAAGAGTCGCTCGTCAGCGGTGAAGAGCTCGGCGTGCAAGCCAGAAACCGTGGAACGTGGCAACGTCAAGGACGCTTCCGGTCGTCGGCCGACGCGAAACGGAACGGGATCGATGAGTTTTACGCAACTCTCGCCCGACGTGCTCATCTTGCCGACCAGTAACCATTTTCTCATGAGTGCCCTGCCTCCGTCCGTCACTAACGCGGGGATTTCGAATGAGACACAACAAACGCGGAGCCCTGTCGCCCGTCGATGGTGTCCCTCTGGGGATGCATGGAAACGTAGCTCACAATCCGGCGAGGATCGGTGCCATGCTGGAATTGCCCCGAAATCGCCTGGTCGGTCGCAATACGTTGAAAGTATGCCGACGCATGGGTGAGGGCTTCGGGTTCGCCATCGCAAAACTGTCGTCGCTCACTGCGCAGGTTAGCTCTGAAATCATTTGCTGACGCCGCGCGATGCAAAGGACTCGTGACGGTTGCAGTGATTGAAATGCCAATGCACGACACGCAACCCGGTTGTCACGATCATTTCGATAAACGCTTTAGATCGGGTCGCAGGAGGCGGGCCACCGCTCCGCTCCGGCAGCAGGGCTCGTGATGCGGAGCGGTCAACTTTTCGATCCGTTGCCTTTTATGGACAAATGCCGCGTCGCCAATTGGAAACGTGACCTAAAGTTGACCGACATCAGCGTGGAGCAGTCTGGTCCCGGACGAGTGATGGTGCCAGAGCCGATGTCTCCCCCACTGAAGGTAGGAGTAAGAATCTTGATCGCGACACAGACCGAAAAGCCCCTGGAAATCGACGCCGGGTTGTTGGCGCAGCTGACATCCCCCGACACGTTTTGCCCTCCCGAGCCAAGAACCATCGCCGAGGCCGGGCTGAATGAACAGTTCATTGAAGCGCTGCTCTGTCGGCATCTGGCCATGATCGGCGGAAACAGCGGGCGTCGATTGGCCGCGTCAATCTGTCTGCCGCTGCGGCTGGTCGTGCCAATTCTGGAGTCGATGCGGAACCGCAAGCTGCTGACGCACGCAGGGGCCGCGCCGTTGAACGATTACAATTACATCCTGTCGGAAGCCGGGAGCGAACAGGCCCGCGGCCACCTGCGTCAAAGCTCTTACGTCGGTCCTGCGCCCGTCCCGCTGGCGGAGTACGTCGATTCAGTCGATGCACAGTCGATTGCCGATGAAGCTCCTTCGCGTCAAAAACTGCTGGACGCCTGCCGCAACATCTCCATCGAGCCAAAGATCTTCGACCTGTTGGGGCCGGCATTGAATTCGTGCGCGGGTATGTTTTTGTACGGTGCCCCCGGTAACGGGAAATCGACCCTGGCCAAGTGTGTGACGAGCTGCTTCGGCCAGTCGATCTGGGTACCGCATGCAATCATCACCAACGGCGAAATCATCAAGTTCTACGACAGCCAATTCCACAAGGCCGTACCCGAGGAAAAGGAAAGCCTGCTTCGCGCCGAGTCGATCGACCGTCGTTGGATCCGCGTCGAGCGGCCCACGGTTGTGGTCGGGGGCGAGCTGACTCTGGACAACCTGGAACTCCGTTACAACAAGGACCGCAACGTCAACGAGGCTCCGTTGCAGCTCAAGAGCAACTGCGGTTGCCTCCTGATCGACGATTTCGGACGACAGCGCATTGCCCCAGGCGAGTTGCTCAACCGCTGGATCGTGCCGCTCGAATCCCGCCACGATTTCCTGACGCTGCCGAGCGGTCGCAAGATTCAGGTGCCGTTTCAGCAGTTGATCATTTTCTCCACAAATCTCGAACCGGAAGAACTTGTCGATGAAGCGTTCTTGCGGCGCATTCCCTACAAAATTCACATGACGGATCCGTCGGAACAAGAGTTCCATCATCTCTTCCGAATTTACTGCGCGAAATTCGGCTGTGAGTACCGCAAGGATGTCGTCAACTTTTTGCTCGAGAAGCACTACCGCCTTCCCGGTCGAGCCAAGCGTCGCTGTCATGCACGTGACTTGTTGATGCAGGTCCGCAATTACTGTCGTTATCACGGCCACGAACTGGAGCTGCTGCCCGAATACCTGGACGCGGCAGTGGAAACGTATTTCGCAATGGTGCTGAAGTCCAAGTAGTCGATCTTCGCGGTATTGCGATGCTCGATGGAACAGAGCACGCAGATCGCGTTTCGGAAATACACGCCATGCTTATTCAAGATGAACCCACGACCGGCGACGCCTGTCCAAAGGAACCGATTCCCGGATATCGGCTACAGGAACGCATTGGTCGGGGGGGATACGGCGATGTCTGGAAAACCCTGGCCCCGGGCGGCGTTCCCAAAGCCATCAAGCTCATTTACGGAGACGATTCGTCGCGGATGGCGACGGAGCTCAGGTCGCTCAGTCGTGTCAAAGATGTCAGACATCCGTTTCTCCTCTCGATCGAACGGATTGAGCAGTGCGGGGATTTTCTCGCAATTGTGACCGAGCTGGGTGACAAAAACCTTCAGCAGTATTTTCAAGATTGCCAGGCCAAAGGTCTGCCCGGTATTCCGCAGGACCATCTGTTGGACATGATGCGCGATGTCGCCGACGCCCTCGACTATATCTACGACGAATTCGCGCTCCAGCATCTCGACATCAAGCCGGCCAACCTCCTGATGTTCGGGAAGAGATTGAAAGTCGCCGACTTCGGTCTGGTGAAGAATATCTACGAACGATCGGCGTCACTGGTACATGGTCTGACTCCGACCTACGCGGCGCCGGAGATATTTGAGGGTCAGCCGACACGGGCGTCCGATCAATACAGCCTCGCGATCTTGTATCAGGAGATGTTGACGGGCGTTCTGCCGTTCAACGGGATGACCGCGGCGCGATTGGCGACTCAGCACTTGCGTGATACGCCCAACTTGAGCCCGCTGCCAGAGGCCCAACATCCAATCATCGCACGAGCACTCTCCAAAGATCCGATGCGACGATTTCCTAGCTGTATGGAAATGGTCAAGGAACTGACCGCAGCAACGGGTCAGGCACAGGCTGGCTCTGCAACCGTAAACAAAGAACGGCCGCTTGCGAGCGAACTGCCTGTCCGCCCGCCGTTGGTGTGCGCCGTTGAGTCGCGTGTGCCTGCCCCTACGCAGTCGCAGTCGAGCGGAGGCACGGAACAACCCGCCATGACGCCTGTGCAAGATCGCGCGACCGCACCGACGATCGTCATCGGCATCGGGGGGGCGGCCGGAAAAGCGCTGCAACGGTTGCGGTTGCGCATCGCCGATCGGCGGACATCGGTCGATGCCAATCCCTCCATCAAGCTGCTGTTCCTCGACGTAGACCACGACGCGCTGAACGAGGC
>JAYUFF010000408.1:0-5585 GCA_043738825.1 Schlesneria sp. | reverse complement strand
CCCCGGCATAATGCCGCCGCGTTTCGGGAGGCCCGTCTGGCCTCCTCAGTTTCACACCATCCAGAATCACCACGAGTCAAAGGCAGTCCGCATGAAGTACCAAATCAAGCAGCTTGGGTTGGGCGGGATTCTCGATCAGGCGATCAGTCTGTTGCGGAATCACTTTGGTCTGTTGTTCGGCATTGTGGCGATCACGATCATCCCGTTCATGTCGATCCTGGGTTTGGTGCAACTCAGCATCATGGCCGGAGGCGATCTCCAAACCGGTGTAATGGTTGGCGGACTTGGAAACCTTGTCTTCGCATTGATCTTGGCTCCCTTGGTCAACGCCGCCGTGATTCACGCGGTGGCCAGCGCCTACCTTTCCAGACCAACAACCCTTGGTCAGTGTTTCAGTCACGCTTCCCAGAGGTTTCTGGCACTGCTCGGCACCTCCATGCTGATGGGCCTGGCCATCATGGGTGGTCTGATTCTGCTCATCATTCCCGGGATCCTGTTCGCGTTCTGGTTCATGCTGGCGCAGCACGTCGCCGTGCTGGAAGGGAGTTCCGGCAGCGCTGCGTTGGGACGCAGCAAGGCATTGATGAAGGGGAATATCGGCACCGGATTCGCGATGGGTCTGGTTGTCGGGATCATCAACGCTTGTATGGGAGCGGGAGCGGGCATGATTCCGCAGCCTCACGCAAAAGTCGTGGCCATTGCCTTTGCTCAAGGGGTTGGCACCCTGCTCGCGACCTGTTCGATGGTCGTGTTCTACTTCTCGTGCCGTTGCAAGGCTGAGAATTTCGACTTGCAAGTCCTGGCCGATGCGGTCGGTGCCGATGCCGACGATATTCAACCGGTGGAATGAAGTCTCGGCATGATTCAAATTGCGGTCATCGTGTCGAAGAAGACCCCCTCACCCTAACCCTCTCCCCGCAGAGCCGGGGCGAGGGGACAAGAGAAGCTGATCGACAACGCCCCGTTCAGGGAATCGACGGCAGACGCATTGGAGTCGAAGGCGTGGAACCAGTCGCGATCCCCTCTGCCGAAACGCTGCGCGAGAAGGCCGCCGAGATCGTTGCCGGACGCGATTATCGACTCGACAGCGGTCAGGCCGACAACGGTTGGATGTTCGCGTTGCTGCTCGAAATCATCGACTGGATTCTCGTCCCGTTTCGCTGGCTGTTCGAGTTGACGGAGGGCCTGCCCAGCTTCCTGAGGTGGATGATCGTACTGGGACTGGCGGCGATCGTGGTGCTGCTGATCGGACACATCATTTATTCCATTGCCAGTGCCGTTCGAGGACCGAAGCGGGTGAGCGGGTCCGGATTGAATGAGCGTCGGCGCAGTGTTGATCCGGCGGAGTTGGAGCGACTCGCCAGCGAGGCGGCTCGCCGCGCGGACTACATCACCGCGATCCGGTTTCTGTTTCGAGCCAGCGTCGTGCGGCTGGAGCTTTCCGAGAAGAAATCGAACCGGCCGGGAACGACCAACCGCGAGTTGCTGCGTCGCTATCGGAACCGGCCCGGGCTGGGTGACTCATTGCGGCAGTTGGTCGAGACGATCGACCGCAAGTGGTTTGGCGACGAAGTCTGTTCCGATGCCGATTACGCGGCGTGCCAGTTGGCTCACGGTGAAGTCTGCCGCACTCTCGGGGAGCCTGCCCATGCTCTCGGCACGTAATGCGGTTCTGGCGGCACTGGCCGTCTTCGCGTTGTCGATGATTGCGGGAACGATCTCCCTGATGGGACCGCCCGATTCTCATGGCGCGGCGGTCGATTCGTATGGCACCCGCCGCGATGGCTATCGTGCGGTGTTCGAGTTGCTGACGGCGTTCGATGTTCCGGTCGAGCGTCGCATCGAGCCGCCTTCGCCCGACCTGCCCACGTCAACCACGCTCGTGCTGTGGATGCCGCACGACGACCTGACCGCGAACGAACCGGCCTATCTCGAACGCCTGCTGCCGTGGATCGAACGAGGTGGCCGCCTGGTCATTGCCGCTCAGCCGCCCGGTCGCAACTGGCTCGCGACCATGATGCAGGCCGCCTCGCGCGGGAAGGGCGATGACATCTGGACGACCCTCAAACTGGAGGGCGTTCGTCCGATCTCCGTCACACTGGGTGAGACCGACGACGATCAAGCCCGTGCCTCGTCCAAGACACTCTCCTTGAATTCGGACGCCGCGCGGCGCGAGCAGATTCGTCGCGGGATGGAGGAGTCGATGGGGCTGCATCCGGTGCAGTTCACGACCGTCACCACGAACCTTTCCGGTGCGTTTGAGCGGTCGAGCGAGCGGGTGCGGCGACTGCAGTTTCCCACCGAAGAACTCGGCGGCTTGACGATCGACGATACGCAGACCCCGCGCGGTTTGATCGAGTGCATCCGACCCAACGGCGATCCGTGGACCGTCGCCGCGTCGTTCGAGCGGGGTCAGGGTGAGATCGTCGTTGTGGGCGAGCCGATGCTGTTGATGAACGCCAGTCTCGGGCAGGCGGATAACAGCGTGCTGGCCTTCGACCTGCTGAACTCAGACGGACGGCGCGTGGTGCTCGACGAGTTCTATCACGGGTTGAGCGTGCGCGGAAATCCGCTGTGGCTGCTGACGCAACGGGGCTACGCGGTCGTGACGCTGGCCATCGTCGGGCTGCTCGCACTGGAGCTGTGGCGGCGCGCGATCCTGCTCGGCCCGCCGCTCGATGCGCCGACCAAGACGCGCCGCACAATCATCGAGTACATCGAAGCCATGGCGCGGTTCCTCAATCGCGCCCGCAACAGCCGCCGGTTCCTCCTGTCCGAAGTGCGCGATGGTGTCCTCCACACCGTGGGCCATCGGCTGGGATTGCCTCCCTCGAAACACCATCCCGACGCGATCGCCTCCAAAATGTCCAAGCGATCCCCGCGTGAGGCCGATCAATTTCGCGAGGCCCTGCGGCAACTCGACGCCGCCCTCGAATCCAAGGACGTACTCTCCGAGTCCGCAGCCATTCGCCACTTACAAAAGATTTCCCGTTGTCTTTAGAACGGATTATTCACGTCTCGGGAGTTTGGGATGACAGAGTGTGGAATTGAAGCCTGACGCGCAAGCGAAGGGATGTCGCAGCAGATTCTTCGCTTGCGCGTCAGGCTTTAATGCGACCGTGAATAACCCGCCATAGAACGTCAAAGCCGGACGGGCAAGAGTGCCCATCCTCCCTCCACCTGCTCCAAAGGAATTCCCGTTGTCTTTAGAACAGCTCTATCAGTCCGTTCGCGCTGAGATTGCGAAGGTCGTGTTCGGTCAGGATGAAGTGATCGACTTCTCGCTGGCGGCCCTCTTCAGCAGTGGCCATGTGTTGCTGGAGGGACCGCCCGGCGTGGCGAAGACGCTGCTCGTCCGCACGATCGCCGCCGCGCTGAGCCTCGATTATCGCCGCGTCCAAATGACGCCCGATCTGTTGCCGAACGACATCACGGGATCATCGATCTTCCGGCAGAACACGAATGACTTCGAGTTTCGTCGCGGGCCGGTCTTCGCCAATTTTTTGCTGGCCGACGAAATCAACCGAGCGTCCGCACGCACGCAGTCGGCGCTGCTCGAAGCGATGCAGGAACTGTGCGTCACGCACGACGGCGTCACGCATCCGCTGCCCGAACCGTTTGTGATGTTCGCCACGCAGAACCCGATCGAGCAGGAAGGAACCTACCCGCTGCCGCTGGCTCAACTCGACCGGTTCATGTTCAAGGTGCTGGTCGGCTATCCGGCGGCCGATGAGGAACAACGCATCCTGCGCGAGCATCACGCCACCGGCGGGCTGTCCGATCCGCGCCGCATGGGCGTGCGGCCGGTGGTCTCTCCCGCCGACATCCTGCAAGCGCGACAGACGATTCGCGACACGCACGTTCGCGATGAGGTCGTGGCCTACGTGCAGAAACTGCTCGGTGCGACCCGCAACGACGATTCGCTGTCGGTCGGTGCCAGTCCTCGCGCCGGGTTGATGCTGTTGATGGGCGCGAAGAGCCTCTCGCGATTCTCGGGCCGCGAGTTTGTCACGCCCGACGACATCCAGGCCGCGTTCGTCCCGGCCCTGCGCCATCGAGTCGTCCTCAGCCCGTCGGCCGAGTTGGAAGGGACGACGACCGACGACGTGCTGAGTCAGTTGTTGGAAGCGGTGGAAGTGCCCAGGTGAGGCAGGACGGTAGTAGCCGTAGGGTGGCGACAAGCTCGCTTCGAGCGCCGGCCCACCATTTTCACGGTGATGAATGGTTGTTTTGGCTTGGTGGGCCGGCGCGGCGAAGCGCCGCTGGTCCCACCCTACTATTTGAGTCGTAGGAGCCGTTCACATGGTCGCCTCTCGTAACACAGCAGTGCGACGGCCGGAGACTGTTCGCTCGCCGCGAGTCAACTCGGGGAGCGCGGTTGCGTCGGCGCAAAGTGAACGCGGGTTCTGGCGCGTGGCGGTGCAGATCCGACCGGGGCCGAATGCGATTCGTGCGGGACTCGGTGTGCTGGCGCTGTCTCTCGTTTACTTCGCGCTGCCGTGGTTGCTGCTGTTGATTGTGATCGTCCTGCTGACGATGGCCCTGATTGTGATGGCGGGACTCGAAGCGAGAACACTGTCGCAGCGGCTGGGACAACTGAACGTGCGTCGTTCGCTCCCGACAGTCGTCGGTCGTGATGTGGCGTTTGGCATCGGCTGGGAGATCGAGAACTCCAGCGATGACGATTTGCATGGCGAGCTGCGCGATGTGGCTCCGCGCGCGACGACTCCGCGGTTCTCGACCAGCCCGTTCGACGTGGCCGCTCGTGGAGGTCGGGCCTCGCTGGCTCACGCCTGTCGGATCGCCGAGCGGGGTCGGCACGAGTTCGGCCCGATCTGGATTCGACTGTGCGGGCCGCGCGGCCTGGTCGAGGTGCAGCGTTCGTTTGCGTTACCCGCCGCGATCAAAGTGCTGCCGGAACAGTTCGCGTCGCGCGATGAGTTGATGAAAGATCGCGGGGCCGAACTGCTGCTGCTCGACAAGGCGACGCGCACCCGCTTGCACGGTGCGGGAACCGAGTTTGAATCACTGACCGAGTATCGCGAGGGGGACGATCCGCGTCGCATCGACTGGCGTGCGACCGCGCGCATCCAGCGACCTGTCGTGCGACGGTTTCAGATCGAACGACACCGCGACGTGATGATCCTGCTCGACTGCGGACGCCTGATGGGAACCGAGACCGATCGTGGCACGAAGCTCGATTGTGCGGTCGATGCCGCGCTGATCTTGGCCCGCGTCGCCCTGCAAAGCGGCGACCGCTGCGGGATGGGTCTGTACGACAGCGACGTGCGCGGCTATCTGCCGCCGGTCTCCGGAGCCTCGTCGCTGCATGCCCTGACCGACAGCGTGTACGCCGTGCAATCGGACTTCCGCGAATCGGACTTCGGCCCGATGTTCGCCGCATTGCAGACGCGCCAGGCCAAACGTTCGCTGATCGTCGTGCTGTCGGATGTCTCCGACGAGGAAACGTCGCAACAGTTTCGAGCGTCGCTCGCGCGGCTGGGCCGTCGGCATGTGGTCCTGTTCGCCGCGCTCCGCACTCCGCTCCTCAACCGCATCCTGACTGAGCCGATCGAGACGATGGT
>JAYUFF010000407.1:0-5589 GCA_043738825.1 Schlesneria sp. | reverse complement strand
CCATCGTATTCAAGTCGGGGAACATCATACTTGGATCCCACTCACCTTCGCCGTGATAGGCGTGTAGGATCGCTTCCGTTGATCGCGAGAAAATAAATGGATCGCCCCCCTCATCGGCAATGACCAGCCAATCATCATTCCAATCTTCGATCAACTCTCCGCCAAGGCCCTTCCAACGATAGCCAGCCTGAAACTGCCAAAGATCAGCAAGACACGGCAAGAAATAGGGATTGCCGTATCCCTCAATGGTGACATCGACCGGTCCGACTTCACGGTAAAATCGTTTGACGGCCACGGGGAGTGCGAACGCCCCGAGCCAATCCTCCGGTAATTGGGGTCGAACCTCACCATGCACGGCGAGTAGCTTTTTCACTTGTTCGGCAGTTAACATCGGCGAGTTCTTGTTGGGCCAAGCGTCGAATTGGCCTCGCTCCTTTCAGCCTCCGAAGATTACAGGAAATCCGTCCCCATGGCGCTAAGGCTGACCTACCACGGTGAAACACCGGTCCCTGTCGAGGTCGAGGGTCTCACCCCCGACTGGGCCTGCGACAAGTCGCTGGCCGAGATCGAACAGTTCGAGATCTTTCACGGCAACCGCAAGATCCCTCTGGCCGAGATGTTCACCGTCGCGGGCGATGCCGGCGACAAGCGATTCGACATTGAAGGCAATCTCGCGGGAGTCCACTGGATCGGTGCTCACATGGCAAGTGGCCAGATTCACATCCACGGCCCGGCAGGACGGCACATCGGCAGCGAAATGACCGGCGGTGAGATTCGCGTCAATGGAGATGCGGGCGGCTGGGTAGGAGCGGAGATGAAGCGCGGCTTCATCCATGTGAAAGGGAATGCCGGCCACCTCGTTGGGAGTTCGTATCGAGGATCGGCGAAGGGGATGACCGGCGGCACGATCCTCGTCGATGGCAATGCGGGTAACGAGACCGGCTGCACGATGCGGCGCGGTCTGATTGCGATCGGCGGCTCAGCGGGAGACATGGTCGGTTTTAACATGATCGCCGGCACGGTCTTCGTCTTCGGCGAATGCGGCATCCGCCCCGGAGCCGGCATGCGTCGAGGCACGCTCGGCCTGCTCGGCCCCAACCCGCCGCAACTTCTGCCGACCTTCCGCTACGCCTCCACGTATCAACCGCAGGTGGTGAGGCTCATGCTGCTCACCCTGCGAGACAAAGGCTTCGGCCTCGATGAGTCACTGCTCGACGCCGAATTCGACCTCTACCACGGCGACCTCGTCACCCTCGGCAAGGGCGAGGTCTTATTCCGTCACGGGGCCACAGCGGCGTAGCTGAAGTTACGATTCCAATCGGCCTCGCGCGGTCTCTGTCGCCAGATTGAATCCAAGCTCGGCAAGCCGTGATTGTGTTGCCTCGTCGGACAGCAGAACGATGAACGCCTGCACGGCGGGGCGGTCCCTGCGCGACTGGGGGACGACGAAGTCGTAGTGCTCCTCTTGATAGGGGAGGAAGCCGAGGTGGTTGGCTCGGGCGACGGACTCGATGGCCAGGCCCCAATCGGCACGGCCTTGCTCGATGGCGGCGGCGACAGCGTTGTGGTTGCTGGGTTGGACGGCATAGCCGCTCGGTCGCGCACCGCCGAGCAGGCGGTCGATGAGGATGCGTGTGCCGCTCCCCTGATTGCGATTGACCATCACACAGCTTGATTCCCGTGCCACTGAATCGAGAGCTTTCATCGAGTGTGCCATTGCTTCGGAGTCTTCGGAGAAGCAGTGTTCTGACGTGGTTGGCCGTCGTTCGCACTGCTTCTCCGAAGACTCCGAAGCAGTGGCACAGGGCATGATGCCCGAAGACTGGCTCGTCACGAGGGCAACGATCTCTGCGAGGGAGCGGCCTTCAAAGCGTGGGTCGCCGCGTCGGAAAACGATCCCCTGCGAGCGACCGTAGCCCTCAATCAAGTCCAACGTGTCAGACAGGAACGGGCGGTTGTACTCACCGGTGATCGGGTCGAGCAGATGGATGCCGGCGATGTCGCACTCGCCCCGCTTGGCGGCGGTCAGACCGGCGGAGCTGCCGACCGTGAGGAGCTTGCTCGACACGCCGCGTTGCTGGAGTTGCGAGAGCAAATAGTCGAGACCGACGCAGTGGCTGCCGATGACGATCAGATCGGCGACCTCCAAACCGCGACCGATCAGACGGACTTCGACCGGCTGACCCGCTTCGACGATCTCCGTGTGACGAGGGATCGTGACGAAGCCATCGGCGCGGCTGAAGGTCGTCACCGAGCCAGACCCCTTTCCCATCGGGAACGCCGACAGCCCGTGGTCTGTCTGGACGAGACCAACGAGTAAATACTCGGTGCGACCGATTTCGGAGTTGGTCTTCACCGCCATCGTCGCGTTGACCGTCTCGTGCGAATCCGGTTGCCGCCCTCCCAGCAGTCGGATCACGGGCGCGACGAACTCGTGAAACGTGAAGATCGCCGAGGTCGGGAAGCCGGGCAGAATGACGACCGGCTTCCCTTGCGTGACCGCCAGACAAAGCGGCTTGCCCGGCTTGAGGGCCACGCCGTGAGCCACGATGCCGGGGTCGGTCAGCTCGGCAACGACGCGATAGCAGAGATCGCCCTTCCCTTTGCTTGTTCCTCCCGAGAGGAGGACGATGTCCGACTCGGCCAGCGCCCGGTAAAGCTTGTCCCGCAGCGCCTCGACATCGTCGCGCACGATGCCCCAGAAACGGGGCTGGCCGCCCAACTCTCGCACGGCATCGGCGAGGACTTGTGAGTTCGAGTCGTACACCGCCGCGGGCCGCATCGGCTGGCCGGGGGCGATGATCTCGTTTCCCGTCGAAATGATCGCGACGCGCGGCTGCCGCCAGACTTCGACATGAGTCTCACCGAGCGCGGCCATTACGCCGGTCTCCCGACTGGTCAGGACCATGCCTCCACGAAGCACGGTCTCTCCGGTGGCGATGTCCGTCCCAGCGAAGGCGACGCCCTGGCCGGGCGTCACCGCGCGGCGGATCAACACCAGTCCGTCTCTCATTTCGGAATGCTCGACCATCAGGATCGCATCGGCTCCGCGCGGGACCATGCCTCCCGTGGAGATCTCGACCGCTTCGCCCGGCTGAACTTCGACCGTGGGCGCAGTCCCGGCATCGAGTGTCTCATCGAGCAGCCGCACATTTTTAGGAGCCAGTTCGCTCGCACCAAACGTGTCGGCCGCTCGCACGGCAAACCCGTCGAAGTTCGAGCGATCAAACGACGGCACATCGACGCGGGCGACGACATCGCAGGCCAGCACTCGACCCAATGCCTCACCCAACGAGACACGCTCGGCCCCAAGCGGCTTCAACGACAGGGCCGCCCGAAACCGTTGTTCGGCCTCATCGCGATCAATCACGTCGAGAAACTGTTCCTGGTCTGACATCGTGGTTTCCAAGCGAGGCTGAGCAGCGGGGATCGGAATGGCAGGAAGATGATTGGCAAGAAAATGATCAGAGTTGGACGAGCATCAACCTAACGACTCGTGTGACTCCGGCTTCAAGTCTGTCCATTTTCTTACCAATCATCTTCTTGCCATCTCTTCTCCATGCCGTCACTGATACAGGTAGACATCGACCTCCGCACCCGGCGGATAACCTTCGCTGTCGGCGGGGACGATCACGAAGCCGTCGGCGCGGGTGGTCGAGCTGAGGATCGAGGCCCCGCTGATGGCCAGCGGTTCGGCTTCGTCGCCTCGAACGATCACGCGGGCATAGTCCACGCGGCCGACAGTCGAGACGAGCTTGCGGGAGAGTCGAACGCGCACACGGCGGTAGGGCCAGTCGCGCGAACGGCCTCCCAGCGCGCGGATCGCTCGACCCGCGAAGAAATCGTAGGCGCACAGACACGAGACCGGATTGCCCGGCAGCAGGAAGACGAATCGTCCGCCCAAGCGTCCCATTCCGGTGGGGCTACTCGGACGCATGGCGATGCCGTGGATGGCCAGTTCCCCCTCATCGGCCAGCAGTTTGGGAACGTGATCCTCCTGTCCGACGCTCGATCCGCCCGAGACCAGCACGACATCGGCATCGGCGTACAGAGCGGCTCGAATCGCGGCGGGGTCGTCGGGAATGATGTCACTCAGGATCGGTTGGCCTCCGTCGCGTGCGATCAATGCGGCGAGCATCGGCCCGTTGGCATCGGCGATCTGATAACCGGAGGGCGGCGTCCCGGCAGGCAGCAACTCGTTGCCCGTGATGAGGACTCGCACGCGCGGCCGACGAACAACTTGCACGCGACCGATGCCAATCGATGAGAGAACGCCGACATCCTGAGGCCGCAGCACTCGGCCGGTCGGTTGAACAATGTCGCCAATCCGAATGTCTTCGCCCACCTGCCCGACGTGCTTGCCGGTCGAGACCGGCTCCAAGACTCGCAGCGTCTCACCGTCGAGTTCGCTGAGTTCCACTGGCAACACAGCATCGGTACCGACTGGAAGCGGCGCACCGGTCATGATCCGCACGGCCTCACCGGCAGAAACCACTCGCGCGAATGGCGTCCCCGGCAAGCAGGTGCCAATGATCTGAAGTGGCAGCGGGTTGTACGAGGTCGCGCCGTAGGTTGCTTCGCCCGACAAGGCGAAGCCGTCCATCATCGACCTCGCGAAGCTCGGCACGTTGACGAGGCTCGTCATGTCACGAGCCAGCACACGCCCGGCGGCGTCAAACAAACCAAGCTCTTCCGTCGCCAGATCGCCAAACGCTGGCAGGACGGAATCGAGCCAAGCCACCGCCGCTTCCACGGTCGCTCGCTGGGCGAAGCCTTTCATACGGACATCGGCATTCGGGTGAGACGGCTTGGCGGCGGACATCAACCAACTTTCGCGAGTGTCGAATTTCGTGAGACGTTCACGTTTAGCCGCAACGCCAACGGCGTGCGTGCGATTCCACGGTTGACTCCCATTCACACCCACGCCGCTGGCGTTGGGGCTAAACAATTGCGCAGAGCATAGCAGTCTGATTCGGATGAAGCACTCGGGACGTGTTGTTCGGCGATGGCAGTCCTCCTATCATCGCCCGGCATTCCTGCTGGTCTCTGGTCATGGTGTCCGTCCGATGTCGATCACCGTCGAACTGTTTGGAATCCCGCGAGCGCGGGCCGGTGTCGCTCAAACGATCTCGGCGGGAGATTGTCTGGGTGATGTCTTGGCCGACTTGGCGGGTCGATTCCCCGAACTGGCCGAAGCGTGCATCGACGGCAGACGCCTGCGTCCCGGCTTCACGGCGAATCTGGGTGGTCAGCGTTTCGTCACTGCGGCCGAGACTTTGCTGGCGGAAGGCGACACCGTGTTGATCCTGTCGCTGGACGCGGGCGGGTGATCGTTCTTGTAGGATGGGCACTCCTGCCCGTCCGGTCTTTTGAATTCTGTGCGCGGCCGATACTGACACTAACCCGAAGCGTAAGCGAGGACCGGGACGCACTTCCTCGCTTACGCTTCGGGTTAGTGTTCCCACGAAGCGAGCAATCTGTGCAGCATGACGTTCCCGGTTATCACGGTGCCTACTTGCGGATCGATCTGACGACCGGTTCGTCGGTTCGCGTACCGCTGGATGAGGCCGTGTTGCGCAGCCATCTCGG
>JAYUFF010000406.1:0-2112 GCA_043738825.1 Schlesneria sp. | reverse complement strand
CCTGTGGATCGACGATCTGTCGATCAGCCGTTTGGACGAGAACGTGACGCAGTTTGCGATGCGACTTCCACAAACGGACGATGCCGTGGCCACACACTCAGGCGAGGAATTCTTCGGCCGTGTGACGCGGATCGCGCTGCAGGGCATCACGCTCGACGGCATCGCGGGCGAGGCGACCGTGCCGTGGTCGCGCGTGGCGATGGTGGGCTTCCGTTCTGCGGATCGCCCGTTGAGCGGACCAGCAGCGCCACTAAAAGGACTCGTCGCACGCATCGAGTGGCAGCCGTTTGTCGATCGACCGCAGCTTCTCGCCGACCGAGTCACGGCGACGATCGTCGCGACCGATCGCGACGGCTTGCTCGTGTCGCATCCGTGGCTCGGCGAGTTTCCGCTCTCGTGGCGAGACCTCCGCCGGATCGAGCCGCTGTTTGTCGGACAAGCCTTGGTGCTCGATGCTCGCCGAGTTCATCTCGGCGACTCGATCCGAGCCGACTTTCGACGACCGCTTCCCGACGGCACCGAATGGCGCAGCGAGTTGATGCTGAGCACCAAGCCGCCGGGTGAAGTGTGGTTCTCGTTGAACGTGGCCGATCTCGAACCGAGCGGACCCGACACACCACCGGGCAGCGCGTATCTCAAGGAACTCCGCGCGGGACGCCTGCTCACCGAAGTGCTCGTCAACAACCAAGCCGTTGGAGATTTGAACCGCCACCTGCGGTTCCGTGCCTCGCCTGACAAACCAGAACGCCTGCAATGTCTTCTCCCGCAAGACGTGCTTCGTGCGGGTGCCAACACCATTCGGCTGCGGCAACGTCCGCTGACAGAGAATGGCTCGGACTACGACGATTGCGAACTGTCCGATCTGCGGCTGGAGTTGAGGGCGGCTCCCGCCTCACACTAACCCGCAGCGTAAGCGAGGGCGAACTCTGGCGACTCCCTTGCTTACGCTGCGGGTTAGTGTGCCGGCAGTGAATCGACCGCATCAAGTGGCGGGCATCGCGCGGCGCACGGCTTCGACGAGCAATCGGACTCGCTGCGGATCGACCGGGTTCGCGATCCGGCCGTCGAACTTGAGAGACGTTCCCACGATCAGCGCGTCAGCTCCGTGAGCGATCAGTTCGGGAACGGTTTCCGCCGAGACGCCGCTGCCAATCAGCACGGGCGTTGCTCCGGCCGCCCTCTTCGCAGCGCAGAGAGTTTGAGTCTCCGTTGCGCTGCCGGTTGCCGCGCCCGAGACGATGATCGCGTCGGCGTGGCCGCGGTGGATCACGTCGGACACCTCCACCTCGAAGGGTCGCACCGCCAACGGGGCCGAGTGCTTGACATCGACATCGGCCAGAATACGAATGGCTTCCACTTTCAAGTTCGCTCGTTCGCGCAGCAGGTCGTGGGCGATCCCTTGCAACAGACCCTGATCCGTGACGCGGGCACCGCACAACACGTTGACCCGGATGAACGAGGCACCACTCGCGACAGCCACCGCCAGAGCGCTGCGGCCATCGTTGCGAAGGACGTTGATCCCGAGCGGCACGTCAAACCGCCGTCGCACTTCACACGCGAGGGCGGTCATCGCGGCGATCGTGATGGCGGGAACTCGATCCGGATAGAAGGGCGTGTCGCCAAAGTTCTCGATCATCAGGCCATCGACACCGCCCGCGCAGAGCGACTCGGCGTCGTGCAGAACGAATTCGCGAACGGCCTCGAAATCACCGGCCCATCGCGACGAACCGGGCAGCGGCGGGAGATGCAACATGCCGATCACGGGGACGGAAATGGCGGACCACTGCGGCAAGAATGACATCAACAATCTCCCGGCTGCGGCACATTGATCTTCGTAGGATGGGCACTCTTGCCCGTCAGCCTTGAAGTTGGAAATCCGGACGGGCAAGAGTGCCCATCCTACGTTTTCGCGCGATGCAGTTGCACAACGATGCCATCCAGAAAATCGGCCAGTCGGTCGGCTGCCACAGCGGCTTGTTCGCGCAGCCGCCACATGTCCTTGATGCTCGATGGCCGTTTGAACAGTGAGCCGATCACCGCGCCGAACCGAACCGCACCGGTTTCGCCCACCAGACTGAGCACCTCGGGCGGAAGATCGGCCGACAGATCGTC
>JAYUFF010000405.1:0-5601 GCA_043738825.1 Schlesneria sp. | reverse complement strand
CGGGACGCCCTCGCTGACGCTGCGGGTTAGTGTGGGATCGTGAACCATCAGGGTTGGAGCAACCTGGTGTAGTGCTTCAGAGTCTCGGGAACTGAATTGGCGGACGGGTGTCTGATGCTCCAACTCTGAAGGATCAGACGAATGCGAGTTGCGAAAGTCATTACGTTGACGGATGAAGCACGAATCTCGCTGACGAAATGGGCGCGGGGTCGGAGCACTTCGGCGCGGCTGGTGTTGCGGGCGAAGATCGTGCTTGCCGCGGCGGTGGGGCGGCGGAACGACGAGATCGCGACGGACCTGACGTGTACGCGCCGCACGGTGGGCACCTGGCGGAATCGCTTCGTCCAGGAACGGTTGGCGGGAATCGAGCGGGATGCTCCGCGGGGCGGTCGAACGCCGACGCAGCGGACTGCCGTCGAAGCCGAGATCATTCGCCGGACCACGCAAGAAACGCCGGCGAACGCGACGCAGTGATCGACGCGCTCGCTGGCCGCAGCGATCGGCTGCAATAACACGATGGTGCCTCGCGTGTGGCGTTTGACGGTCCGCGTGCCAGTGACATCGCGGCACTCGGGTTGCACGATTTGATTCCGGAACGCTATCAGTTTTCAGACTCCTCCTCCTACGAATCACGGCGCAAACAAAACCATGTCGAGCTGAAGAACATCTGGCGCGAGGCACATGGCCAAGAATTGTTGCCGTCGCCCAAACCGTGAATCGATGCGAGGAGAAGTTCAGCCATTACTTCAATTCAGCCTCCGCGAACAAATCGAGCAGTGCCTCAAGCAGCAGGCTGATGACATTGCTCAGGTTCCTTTCGATCTTCTCGACGAAGACACTCACCGCGCCTTGCAGTCCGTAGCCTCGCGGTTCGCCCGTCAGCAGGTATCGGTTCAACCAGCGCGCGACATCCGCTCGGAAGGTGACTGTCGTTTCAGTCAGTCTCTCAACACGACGGCCATCCAGTGTGACGACGTAGACCACCGTGGCCGCGATGTGAGAGCGCCCCGCGTAGTAGCGGTGAAACCATTCGAGACGAAGCAATCGGCTTGGGATCTGAGCCCGAACATCAAATGAAACAGGCCGCGTGAGGCTTTGTGTCGCGATCAGAAGCGGACGGAAAATCCCGCGCCGCTGAACAGGCCATCGACGCGATCACTGACTCGTTCGCCGACGCGCACGTCCAGTTGCACGTTCGGTGTGACGTAGATGTAGAAGCCGGTGTCGAGATAGTGCTGCGCCCGGTTGTCGGCCGAGTTGTTGCTGAAGAAACTGTACCATTCAAAGAAACCGCCCACGCGCTTGGTGGCCTGATACAGCAGTGACGCGGACTGGTGCCATGTCGCGTTGTTATCGACGCCGTGGATGCCGATCGGGCCTTGAGGCGGGATGCCGTTGATGACCTGTGTGACATCCGTCGTTCGCAGAAAATCAACGCCCGTACTCATTTTCAAATACAACCAGCGGCGAAAGCCCCAACCGAGGACCACGTTGGCGCGAGGCTGCAGCGCATTGGCTGAGACGCCGCCGGTACCGGTCGGCACGAAGGACTCACCGAGGAACGTGACCATCGGCCGCCAATCGTCCTGCTGCAGGAGTTCGTATTTGAAGCCAAGTTGCAGGTCGCTGCCGCCGAAGTACGAATCCCTGAGGCCGCTCGTCTGGTCGGTCACTTCGGTCATCACGTAACCGATCCACTTCATGCGGAGTTCAAATTCGTCAGTGATCCCGATGCGCGTCAGCACTTCGGGCAATGTTCGACGATTAACGTGCAGGCTCGGATCGTTGTTGCGAGTGAACGTGTAGCCACTTTCAATGATCGTCACGCCCTTGCCGGCCGAGTACGAAGCGTCGGTGAAGTCCATCCGGTCGGTGTTGATGAGGTTGTAGAAGTCCCATTCGTCGGTGACCTCCTGACCGAACAAGTTCGGCCGCATGTTGTCCCACAGGCTGCCCGGCTCGTGGTGATCGAAGGCTTTGATCCGCGGGAACTCCGCCGGGTCGGCGATCATGACGTGGCCGTTGCCCCACGGCATGCGACGCGGATACCCCGAAGGCGAACCGTATTGGGGTGCTGCGGCTTGATAGAACGCCGGTGGAGCACCGGGATCGGCGAACACCGTTTCCGGTTCCGGAGGTCCAGTCGGTGGTGGTGAGGTTCCCGAGTTCGGAATGGCGCGAGCGATCAGGCTCGATTCCTGAGCCAGCAATCCGTGCGAGGCACAGGCGATCAGTAACAGCCCACACAGCAGGGCAGACCACCCCGCATGACGACCGGCGTTTCGCCAGCCGGTACTCCAGCGATGCGACAATCCGACTGCCGCCACGGATCGACCGAGCATCCGGCGACGTGTTGATATCCCGCGACATGCAGCATCCCAAACCAGCAAGGCATTCGATAAGGGGGGACGTTGAATCTGAGTCTTCTGTGCTCGTGACACGTCCTCGAAGAACAGCAGCAGCAGCACCGCCGCGAGTGTCGCAAACATCCGTGAGAATCCTCAATGATCTTTTGTTCGCAATCGCCCCGCGAGCCTGGCAGCAATTGCCGAACCTCAGCTTGCCTTGGCAACGGATCACGGTGAGTACGAACTCAACACCGTGACTTGAAGCCGTTTCAAAACTCGAAACGTAACCCGCGGCGTGAGCGAGGGCGTCGTGAAATCCAGCGTGGGATCGCCCTCGCTCACGCTGCGGGTGAATGGCACTCACTTTAGGTAGCCACGGTCGCCAGACCGTGGGGTTTTGCGGTAACGGTGCGATCCCCACGCTCTGGCGAGCGTGGCTACGAATCTAAAGTGAGTGCCATTCACGCTGCGGGTGAGTTTTGAAACCGCCTCTTGTCACACAGATCGAAAGCCTCACAACCCATTCGATTGCGCGACTCGACCCAATCATCATTATCGGCTCGTGCCCCCTCCCCCATGAAAATCATTGGCTGTCGGACCAAACACAACGAGCCGTCCAAGGATGATCCTCGGGCGGCTCGTTGGTGATCGAGTTGAACTTCACGTCGGTCGGATCGACCTAGAAGATCCAGCAAACGTCGGTGACCAGCAGTCCCTGATAATTCTTGGTGCCACTGTCATACGGCTTCAAGGCGCCTGGGTTGTTGGAGTTGCCGTCGAACCAGTCGATTCGCAGGTTGGGCCTCACGAAGAAGTTCGCGTTGCCGGTGGGATACCATCGCGGACCAACCGTGGTCTGGAAGAAGTTGCCAGCGTATCCGAAGCGGTTGGTCGGGAAGCCACGTTGGTTGCTGAAAATTCCGCTGGGAACCGGACCGACCGAATTGACCGGCAGAAAGCCCGCGACTCGGTAGCCCTCTTCGTCACGCCACCATTCAAAGTTGGCACCCCAGGTCCATTTGTCGCTGACCTTGTAGTACATGTACTGGTTGATGCCGTACCAGTTCGCTCGCCCGCCCGCAGCCGTGGCGGTCTCCTGAGTGCCAAAGTCACTCTGTCCGACATAGGTCAATTTGTCGTTGACTGGTTTCGTGTAAACCAACGATTGATAGTAGCGGCCTGAAAAGGCAAAGTTCGCGTTGGGTTCCAACGAGTACATCAACACCTGGGCCAGATTCGACTTGTCCTTGAACGTGTAACCCCACGTACCGAGAAAACCGGCGTGTGGGTTGTGATTGTCGAAGTTATCCCAGCCGCGAATCACTCCGGCCGACGCCACGAAGTTGTCGGTGAACTGGTACGTGGCCAGAGCGCCGGTATGGGTGAACGGTTCCCCCCATTGATAGGTGTAGGGGATTGTGTTGAAGAAGTTCTGAGTCGTATCGACCGTGAAATATCCGATCGGCGAGATGAAGTGACCCGCTTTGATCTTCAACTTCTTGTAGGCGACTTCGGCGTAGAACTGCGGGAAGGCCAAGCCATATTGTTGGTTCGATCCATTGATGTTGTGTTCCAAGCCGGACTCGGTGAAGAGCCGCGAATTGGTTCCATAGTTGACATCGACGCGACCGCCAATGTCCCAGTCTTTGTCCGTCGTGTTGGTGGCCTTTTCCGCATACAACCAGAACTGGTTGAGCTGGTACTCGTTCGACCGGTCGGTCCAGGTCACGGGGCCGTTGTAGCGATCGGTCGGATTCTGGAAGTTCCAAGTGAAGCTCTGGGCCATATTGCCACCGATCTTCCAGCCGCGGTCCTTCAAGTGGTTCTTGCCGCAGTCATCCGTGAAGACATCGGTCAGACCCCACGGCGTGGCGGCCGTAGCAGCGGCACCATCCGAAGTGCAGCCCGATGCGGTCGAGACGCAGGAGTTTGCCGCGCCAGCCGGAGCTGCGCACATGGCTTCTGCCGTAGTGCAACTGACAGACGGGTGAAGACATTTGAGCCGCTCGGCAGCGTCCTCAAATATCTTGTCGCAGCAGCCACCGCCTTGAATGACGGGGCGACTCGGGGCTGGGACACAGCTCTCCGGATCTGCCGCGTGCAGGGCGCTCGCGACGAGCAACCCTGCCGTGCCGATCATCATGGACAGCCCTGTCCCGAGATCAACGAAGCGAAGTTTCTTCAGGCCAAACATCTCTAACTCCTGTTTCTGGTTTTGTTCTCTGTCCAGCGTCGCAACCCGGTTGCTCGCTCCGAATGACTGAGGTCGGTCGCCAACCAATTCACTGGCTGGCGCTGTGCCACAGCACGGACGCAGCCGCCCACACCAACCTCGAGTGACCCACCGATTGAACGCTGGTAGGCAGTCAGGTCTCTCCGTCAGTATCGGACCCGGCTTTACAACCGGCAGAACGATTACCCAGTCTGAGACATCACCCTTACGACCCGCAGGCTTTACGAATGCAGCAGAGTCATCGCAGTCAACCCGAATTGACGACTCGACCACCTGATCCGGACTTGGTGAGCCGGCCCTAACTCGTTTGTTGGCCAAGATTCGGGCAAACTCCGCTCCACGGGACGACTCGCTTGCAGGCAGCACGCCTGATACCTAAACTCCTGCACCGCGAGTGACTTCTCGACCGGTGAATCGCAGGGATGTGCTTCGGTATTCCACGCGCAAATGGCTCTGTGCCGTTGAAGCATCCACTATTTTTTTGGCAGGTTTGCGGATCATGAAACAAGGCATTCATCCCGACTATCAAATGGTCGTGTTCCAAGACACATCGACCGGTGCGCAGTTCTTGGTCGGTTCGACGATCAAGACCAACAAGGCCAAGACCTGTGAAATCGACGGCAAGATCTATCCCCTGATCACAGTCGATATCAGTTCTGCTTCGCATCCGTTCTTCACGGGCAAGCAAAAAATCATGGACGTCGCTGGCCGCGTTGAAAAGTTCACGCGCAAGTACAACTGGGGCAAAACCGAGGCCCAGAAGGCTGAGGCTGAGGGCGAGAAGGCTCAGGGCTAGCGACGCGCGAAACGCTGCGGTTCTTCAAGCGGGGTAGTCTGCGTCAGGGTTCACTCGACGAGACGGTTCTTCACTGGCAGGCTGCCCGCTCCTGCCTGCGGCTGGGTTCTTCCCGCATTCCGCGTTCGCATCGGTTCGCCCATCATGTTTCCCGTGCTACAGGCCAAGCTGGCGAGATACGAGGAGTTGGAGTGTCTACTCCAAGACCAAGAGGTTCTCTCCGA
>JAYUFF010000404.1:0-5601 GCA_043738825.1 Schlesneria sp. | reverse complement strand
GCCCGACTTGATCCGAGCGGCAATGGCCTCCAGAGTCTCGCGGTTGTGGTAATGGTCAGTGACCAGCAAGTGCTTGGTCAGGCTCTCGTCATCGTCGGGGGTGTAGCCGCATTTCGGGCAGCGGTTGAAGGCCCCGTGCTTGAACTCGCCACACTGGAGACATACCGCGACCGTCACTCGCACCTCCGCCGTCTATCGGGCAAATGAAAAAAAACTCACCCTAACCCTCTCCCCGCAGAGCCGGGGCGAGGGGACAAGAAGAGTTACCGAACTTCGTTGGCGATCTGAACGGTCTCGGTGCGGCGGGCGGGTTTGGTCAGGTGGTCGGCCGAGATTTGCATGTCCATCTTGGCGTCGGCTTCGGCAATGGCTTCCATCACCAACTCGAAGGAGGCCGAATCTCGTGCGACGAGTTCGGTGAGCGGCTCGAAGCGGATGACGTTCTTCACCTGCTGATAGCGTCCGCCGCGCACTTCGATCAGTTTCATTTCGGGGGGGACGCTGATGCTCAACGCGACGTTGCGAGCCGGGGCGCTGCCGCTGTTTTTGAGTTGAATCTTCGAGGTCAGCCGATCGCCCACCGCGACGACGCCGGTGGCGTTCACGGTCTCCATCTGCAACTCGGGCCTTCCGATGACATCGACTTCGGATTTGACGGTGGCCGCGCTGCCCGCCGATCCCGTGGCGCTGATCTTGCCGAGTTGATTGCCGGGTGTCTTGGCGATCAGCTTCGCGCTGACCGAGGTCTCGGCACCGGGGACCAACGGGCCGACCGTCCAATGAATCGCGCGTTCGACCGGATCGAACTGGCCACCGTCGGACGCTTCGACGAACTCCAGACCGGCGGGGACGATTTCCGAGACCTTCACGCGGCGGACCTCGGCGTTCCCCTCGTTCTTCACGTTGTTGGTGAAGACGGCGGGCCGCTCGGCGTAGATCTTGTTCTGGCCGGTGCGAGTCAGGACGAGATGCTCGCCGATGATGTCGATGGTCGATTCGAGTTCCTGCGTGATGCCTCCGTCGGCGGTGAGGATCGCACGATTCTTGACTCGACCCGGCTTGACGGCCGTGACTTGCAGGACGATCTCGCGCGCCTCGTTCGGACCGAGCTTGCCGATCGGGCATTCGATGTCGGCGGCGGCCTCGTGCTTCAAACCTTCGGGGATCAGGTCACGAACCGACACGTTGTTGGCGGCGGCTCCCCCCGAGTTTTTGAGCAGGAACGTCAGGTCGATGGTTTCACCGATGCGAACTTCTCGCGGGGCATCGACTTTGAAGGAGAGTTGCGGCGCGGCGACCATAATCTCGGCCGCGACTTCGGCGGAGAAGTTGACTCGCGCCACGCTGCCGATCGAGCCTTCCTGTCGCGGAATGACGCGGATCGAAATCTTCTTCTCTTCGTTCGGCTTCATCGTGCCGATGCGCCAGATCAGCTTCTTGTCGATCATCTCGGCGCGCGGGGCCGAGTCCTTCAGTTCCGTTCCCTTGGGGATGCGGTCCTCGACGACAACGTGATGCGCGTCGCTGCCGCCGACATTCTTGACGATGACCGAGTAAACGAGCAGCTCACCCAGCACGGCCTGTTTCGGCGCGATCTTCTCGATGGTGATTCGCGGCTGCTGAACGCCGCGCGGCGTGGCGTCGGTCACGATCCCATCGCCCGTGAGATCCTGAGCCGTTGGATTCTGAGGCTCTTCAGGGATTCGGCGGTCGCGCAATGGTTCGCGTTTGCGGGGCGAAGGGCCGAGGTTGTCCAGCGGGTTTGTTGGTGGGGTGACTTCCGTGGGCAGCCGAGGCATGGACGTGCGGCCACGCGGCGCGAGCGGGTTCGTTGTCGCATCGAGCGGTGTGCGGGTCGGAGTCTCGGGACGAGCATCTCGGGGAGTGAGTGCGGGTGGCGCGGTCGCCGGATCACCGAACGGATCAGCCGAAATTGACGGCCTGGTTTTCTCGATGACCTGCTCGATTTTCTCTTCGATCAGCTCAATCGCGGCTGGCGATCCGAGCGCGGGTGTCGTCGAGTCGGCAGGCAACTTGCCTGGAGGAGCTGCACCAAACGGATCGAGTTCGGTCTGGCTGCGAATCGGCGCGCTGCTGCGAGGTGGTGCCTCATTAAACGGGTCGGCTGCCGTGGTTGGTTCCGTGACCGTTGCTCGTTGTGTCGGCTCGTCGGTCGCTGGACTCTCGGTGAAGCCGGGAGCAGCCGCATCCAGGAACGGGTCGGCGGCTTTGGTCGTGGCTTTCGGCGCGGGAGAAACACCTTCCTCGTTGGCTTGTCGCACGAAGGGTTGCACGGGAGTGACTGCTGTCGGCGTGGCCGTTTCGGCATTTTCGGAAAACGGATCGGCGTCCTCCGGCAGGCGGCCGGGTTGAAGGTCGGCGAAGCCGGCCTGCTGGATCACCGATTTGGGAGCCGTTCCTCCGAGTGCGGGACCGGAGTTCGCCACGTCGCCACGAAAGTCCAGGCCCGGCCCGGACAACGTGTTCGACGAGGCCGCCGTGTCACCCGTGAAGTCGATCACTGGTTGAGGCGTCGAACGCGCCGTTTGTTCGAACGGCTCAAGCGTGTCATCGGCATCGGGGAGTTTACGCGGCTTGACCGCTGCCGTGCGCGCGGGCTGCACCGCGAACGGGTCATCCAGCTTGAGCGGCTCTTCCGCCAACGGCGTCGGCGTGAGACCCGCCGTTTCGCTGGCATTGGCCTCCGTCGGCAAACGGCCTGCATCGCCGGGGCCATCGAGGCTCGTGGCCACAATCGGCGACGGGGCCAGGCCCTGCTGAGCCTGATAGACCGCAACCAAACCAATCCCAATCACGCCCGCCATGGCGGCGAGTTTCCAGAGTCCGCTGATTAGCATGGGAATCCCTTCCCCTCAAGCTCCCCTGTCGTTGGAGCCACCTCACTGTGGCCCGCTACTTGTCGATCTGTTGCCGATCTGGGTGGAGCAACTTCGCAAACGGCAACAACTCGTCCGACAAGTGCGGCCTCTCTATCAGAAGGCTCGATTCTCGAAAAGACCACTTCCGGCAAAAGCCGCCGCAGACGAGGACTTGTGATCGAAACGTTCGATTGCGGTCCTACCTCGTTTAACCGCGTGGGCAACGCCCCGCGCGTTTGAAACGGTACACGCCATCGACGCGCGGAGCGTTGCCCACGCGGTTAAACGACGGAACCCGGCGAATCAAAATTGGGCCACCGCAGAGAATTGATGAGCGGTTTCAGTTCTGAAACGCCTCGCACAGCCAATGCCAGCCCTTCAGCGCGAGCGTTTGTGAACCGGCTCGAATCCAGACCCGGCCGCGCAGGCCGACTCGAAGTGGCGGGAGCGAGGACGCGATTTCCTGGCGACCGTGGCCGGTCAGGCTCACACGCACTTGGTAATGCGGAGTGGCGAGTCGTCCTGCGCCGGGGCCGAACGTGACGGCGGGCAGTTCGCTGCCTGCGACGTTTAACAATTGCGGCGGCGGATTTGTGACATCCTGCACACCGATCTCGCGCACCGTGCCGAGCAGCGTCTCAGCGGGAAACGCATCGAGCTTGATGGTCACGGACTGACCGACTCGCACCGACTCGATCTGACTCTGCGGCAGGATGGCGACCGCTTCGTATGCGGACGACTTGGCGATGCGACAGACCGGCGTTCCCGCTTCGAGGACCGCTCCCACGTTCTCGCGGCTCAGGGGCGAACGGCTTCCGCGCGCGAGCTGGATCAGTTGTGAACTGGCACGCGCCGCGAGTGCCTTCTGTTCCGGCTCGGGAATCACGGTCCCATCACACGGCGCACGGACTTGCAGGTCATCGAGACGACTCTGCTGCAACGCCAAGTGCGACTCGACCGCCTTGATGAGCACGCGCAGCTGCCGGCTGCGGGCCGGATTCTGCGTGGCCTCTGCGGCGCGCATCTGGACTTGGAACAGTTCACGCTCCTGTTCGAGTCGGCCTTGCAGTGACCGCAGTTCCAGGTTGTCGAGCTCGATCAGCAGTTCGCCCTGCCGGACGGATTGGCCGGGCTGGACGTGGATCTTCACGAGTTGCCCCGGCACGGTGATCGCGACCTGCTCCGCGCGAGTCGGCTCGATCGTCAAGACGGCATACACGCGACGAGGCAGCGGGATGCACAGCACTCCCCCAATGATCGCGGCCAAGACCGCCGTCGCCAGGACGGGACGCCACCACTGTTTCGGTCGCCACACGGAGGGATTCCTGCTCACCGCGATGAGGCCCATCGCGAGTGGCAGCACAACGATGTTGATCGCGGCCAGCAGCGCCAGGCCCCAACCCACAACGGTCAGCTTGTACGGCTGAAGAAACTTCGTCAGAAACCAGACCATCAGGACCGTCACCATCCACCCGTACACGGTTGCGGCGATGGCATACAGCGTGAACCAAAACCCGCGCAGGCCGGTCGGTCCCGGCGCGACGGCCTCCGTTCCCCAACACCATTTTGTGGCGTAGTGTCGCAGGGTGGCATACGCCTTCTGACGCAGGTTTGGCACCTCCAGAAAGTCGCTCAGCGCGTAGTAGCCGTCGAACTTCATCAGCGGATTGGCGTTGATGAGCAACGTTTGCACCGTCCCGAACAGCATGGCCGCGAACGCGACGCTGTGCAGCACGCCGGGCGGAGTCGTCCACCAGACGAACGTCGCCAGTGAGGCGATCAACACCTCGACGTAGACTCCCGCGGCGGTGATGGCAATCCGCTGCCACTTGCTCGGCAGCATCCATGAATCGGACACGTCGCAGTACAGGCAGGGGGTGAAGCACATGAACAGCAACCCCATCGCATGGCACTCGCCCCCGAAGTGCTTGCAGGTCAGGGCGTGTCCGAATTCGTGCAGCACCTTCACGACTCCGACCGCCAGCCACAGCCAGACGATGTTTTGCAGGTTGAAGTAGGCGTGAATGCTTTGCAGCTCGGGACGCGCGACAAACTGATCGAACCGGCCGACGATGAGTACCGCAGCCGACAGCATCAGGCACAGAGCCGCACAAACCCCAAGCGGATGAAACAGCCAGCGCATCCAGGGGTAGATGCGGTTCAGCAGTGCATCGGGGTCGAACGCCCGCACCTTCCAATACAGCAACTGCGACAGCCAGCCGAACCACGATATCCGTTGCTGTTGGCGATGGATGAACGAGCGTGTCGTCGCGACCGCATCGACATCCTCCAGCAAGCCGGCCTGTTTCCAGCGGCCGACCAGCCGGACGATGTCTTCGATGGCGACATCGTCCGAAGCCTGCTCATCCACGAATGCTGTCCGTAACTCTGCGGCGCTGCGGCGGCCGTCGAGCAGCTCGAACAAGCGAAACTCGGGAGTTGCAAAGCGGAAGTAACGCAGTGTCAGCGGATCCTTCACGAAGCAGGCGATCCGTCCCTGGAACCGTTGCTCGCGCACCACGAGATCAGCCCGCCGGGCGGGCAGTGGACGCGACGCGATCTGCGGTGAGGCAACAACGGACACGAGTCATTCCTGCGAGTCAAAAGTTTTCCGGATCTGGATCGGGTGTACCGGCCAGTTGCGGCTGCTGCAAGTCGGCCTCGAACGCGACCAGGGCCATCGCCTTTTTCAAGTTGGGGTGCCACGGTCACGGAGCTTCGA
>JAYUFF010000403.1:0-14918 GCA_043738825.1 Schlesneria sp. | reverse complement strand
GGGGCTTCTGTGATCGGCATTGATTGACCAAGCTGTGGCTCGGTCGTGTTCTCCGTCGAGGATTTCTGAATCGTGGCATGAGTGATCTCCGACAAGGGTGATAAAAGGGGGCCGCCAAGCACTTTGCTCAGCGGCCCCGTAGATTGACCAACATCAAGTCTGAACTTTGTGGTTCAACCGACGTGGGTGGGCAAGACTGTGAGTTCGCCCGCCAGCAGATTGAGCGTCAGGTCCGCCTCGACCGCCAAGCCGCGCAGCCAGCGGACGAACTGGTGCTGCATTAGACCCGCCGCGATGTTGGCGGTGTAGATCGTGCTGCGAGCGGTGCATGCGCCTGCTTGAGCCTCGGAAGACTCAAAGAGCGTCGTCGGGTAATGGCTGCGGCTGAGTTCATCGGCCACGGCTAGAATGCGGAGGACTTCGCCCAGCATGCGACCATCCGTCCAGAATGAACACGACTTGTAGACGGCACGCCAGATCGCGGCCCGCGTGGCAATCGAATCGACGCAGCAGAAGACCGCCTCACCGGTTTCTTGGCGCGGGCGGAACCGATCGGGAATGGTGGACACAGTGATCGTGGGATCAATGTGATGGATTACCTTGGCGGTGGCCGAGACCTTGGGCGTACCGAGGTCGCCCGTGTAATAGCCCTGTGTGGTGATGTTGGTGGCTTCGACCGTGTCGAAGTCGATGAGTTGCAGCCGCTGAACGCCGAGGGCGGCAAGTTGCAGTGCCACCTGACGGCCGATGGCTCCCACGCCGATGACGGTGGCTGTCAGAGCCTGAAGTTTGTCCGTGGGGACGAGATCGTGTTGGCGGGCGAAGCGATCAGTCATCAGGGGCTCCGATGGGTTCGTGGGTGATGGGAAGTGAACGCAGTGAGGGTGACGTGGCGAGGATCTTGCGGCTGCCGGCCATCCAGGGACGGAGTGGCAACTCACCGAGACACTCCGCCACGGTCGGGATGAACCCGAGGTCTTCGAGGATGTGCTGGGCCGCCAGATCACGGGTAAAGACGCGACGGCCAGCACTGTTTTGAAGGCTCGGTCCGAAGACCTGCTCGGCGAGCAGCATTCCGAAGCTGTTGTGGAGCAGCATCCGGTGGCGGTTGTCGGGCAGATGTCCCTTCGTGGCATCGAACCACTGATGAAGGGCGAGATAGTCCTGAGCCGTGCCGCCCCACTTCTTCGCAGAGCGTTCGGCGTGAACGAGTGGATTACTCATGAGGCACCTCGCAGTTCAGTCGCGCCGAGTTCCAACACGTAGTACGGATCGGGGAAGCCCCGCGCACGCAGACCCTCCCAGGTGATGGTGAGTTCATCCAAGTTCCGCTGCTCGGCCTCATCGAGGTAGGTCGCGAAATCGACCTCGAACTCGGTGGGAGTTTCGGCGGCGAAGAACTCCGCACAGAGACGCTGGCATTCGGTGTCCGCGAGCGTCTTGTCGAAGAACAGTTGCGTAAGTGGGTACTCGCCCTCGGCAGACGTGAACTCGTCGTTGTGCTCCCAGCCAAGTTCCACGATGAGCCAGGCGCGTTGCGGTACCGGAAGCGGCAACGCAGGAGCGCCTGCCGTCACCACTCGGGCCACCGCGCCTGCTCCAGCGGTGAATAGGTGCGCGAAGAACCCGCGACGTGAGACGGAATCGAAAGACATGGTGACTCCGAAAAAATGAGGTCGGGCTCGGGCTGTACGGCTTCGAGGTACTCGTTGGTCCACGCCTCGTGATCACTGCCGGTGAATGGCCTCCGGTAATCGACGGCAAATGGCAGATTCAAGGAGCCGCCCGGCCCCGCCGGGAACTGCAGGCGCGAGAATGTGTCGCCACCGCAGGCGACAATTGCCATCACGGCCCAGTCACTGCGACCGAACACGCGGGCGAACGTCTCTTCATCGACGGAACTGGGCTGGGCCGAGTCGCCCGGATGGGTGTGAATCCAGATCCGTCCGAACTGCTCGGGCCGCAGCCCGCGATCAATCTGCCGATCGAAAAACTCGGCGACCGCCTCGTCCTCGAACGCGACCGTGATGACCGAGCAGCGCTGGCGCACGAGGACGAAGTCTTCAATGAGCAACAGATCGGCGGCGGCCGAGATCCCGAATCCACCAACTTCGGTTTCACCGAGATCACGCAGGAACAGCAACTTGGCCCACGCGGTCGGGTGAAAGCGGAGCATCGGGCGTTGAGGTCGTGTCCGGATCAGACACTTCCTCGTCGGCAACTTCGTCGGAGGTTTCTTGGTCGGTGGCAGCTTCGGCATGACATTCCTTACAAAGAGCATTGGTGAGACAATCGGGACAACGGAGTTTTGAACAACCCTCGCAGCGCTTCAGGCAGGATGAGCAGCAGTCATCGCAGCACTCCGCACAACTGGAGATACAGGCGTCGCAGCCGGAGCTGTCGCAATGGCGACAGGAACGACTGCAATCGGAACAGACGGTCGCGTCGCAGCCATCGCAGTAGCAGGAATCATCATCAGAGGTGTGTCCGCCGCACGCGCGACAGTCAGCGCCATACCAGGCGTCGAGTGAGACGTACGGACTTTCACTGTTGTAGCTGGAGAGGGTCTGCTGAATGACCTGGAAGTAGTCGCTGAAGCGACCGGTGCGCAGTGCATGCGACAACGGTGCGCTGGCATCCCCTTCACAGAGCCGTTCGCCCAGCACATGAGGATGAGGGACATCCGACCGACTGCTGGGGTAATGGGGTGACTCAGGGATGATGATGTAGGGCGTCCCTCCCAATTCACGGCCCTGCAACCGGATCTCGAAGCGGCCGAGGTTGATCCCCTCCAAGGTGATCTCGTCTGTGTACACGGTGACCGTCTCGTCCGGCAGGTCGAAGGTGAACTCGGCGAAGTCGGTTCGTACCGCCACGAGTTCGTCGTAGACCAGTCGCTGAGTGGGAGGCGGCTGCCAGAATGCTCCCGAAGAGAGCACTTGCAACCCGGCGTTGATTCTCGTCTGGCATTCAGTGAGGCGCGTGCGGAGTTGCCACCCGAGCTGTTCGGCGGCCGAATGCCAACCGCGTTCCGTGGCGGTGAGCAGTTGATCGAGCAGTTGTCGTGTGGCATCTATCGAGTGCGTCGCAAGGTCGATGTCCAGCCTACGGCGGGAGACCTTGCTAATATGGGTGGCCAGTCGTCCCGCCAATCGCCACAGCAGGGGATCAAACGGAGGCATGGCGTCTCCTTCCAGAAATGAGTGCGGCCGTCGAGGGGTTAGCTCGACGGCCGCACAGGGAATTACGCATCAGATCAAGGAACGAACGGACCGTACCGATCACGCCCCTTCGATCTTCACGGGAGTGAAGCTGACTCGGTCGCCGGGCTGTAGCACCTGATCGGACGTCGCCGACTGCCGATTCACGCGGATCAGATAGTCACTGGCCCGGCCGTGGGGCACGCGCTGCGTGAACAACTTGGAGACGGTGGTGCCGTCGTCCACGTGAATGTTGTCCGCGAAGCCGCCGCCGTCGTTGTTGACGTAGAAAATCTGCATGGGAACTTTCTCCAGAAACAGTAGGGAGTGGGATGGGATTTGTACGTGGTGTGTGAGCAGTGGTGGATCAACGTTCGGCCACTGGAATCATCGTTGTGGCATGGCACGCTTGGCCGCTCAAGTTTGTTGTCGCCAACAAGGTGAGTCACGCGCACACGGCGAGTTCTGCGTCGGGGAGAAAGACCTCCTCATCGTCATACGGATAGGCAATGTCGCATTGCACGCACTCGGCCCACTCGGGCAGCGTGCCCTCGTCGTCAGACAGCGGGACGTCCGAGCCACAGCCGGGACAGGCAAGGCAGAGTCGGGGCGTTGGCTGTGCAATCGGGAACGCGAGTGTGAGCAGGCTGAACCCCTGCGAGCGAATCGTGCGCAGGGACTCCCCTGTGACACGGGCGATCTGAGCATGCAGTCGATTTCGGGACATGATGGAACTCCTGAAGGGAAGGGACAGACAAGTGCGCGCACCGCGTCCCAGAGACGGGTGAACACGCGGGGAACAAGACAGAGAGTGAGTGCTGAAGAGACGGCGGCTACTTGGCTGCGAGACCGTCCGTAATCAGCACATGGGCGGTGAGCCAGTGCTCTTCCGCGAGGAGAGCGGCACTGCGCGCCTCGAAGGGACCGAGGCGTGGCCCAAGACAAGGCGCGAGATCGGCCCACCAGTGGCCACTTTCGTCCGGTTCGACGTGACTCGCGCGACGAATCGTCAATTCGCCGAGTTCAGCGAGTTGAATCGCTTCGCCGTAGAGACACCTCGCGCCGCCGGTCGGATCGATGAAAAGCTGCATCACGGCTCCTCACGACGCGCGGGACGAATGATGGCTCGGCGCGGCCGATTGACGAGCAGGCCCTCAATCGCCGACTGCACGACCGAGAGTTGAGTGGCGACATGCTGGCGCAGGGCCGGGGCATCACGCAGGCGATCGGCTCCCACGCCACTCAGGATCGAACGGGCCTGTTCCACCAGCCGATCAAGGTCCGCATCCGAATGGATGCTGAGGGACTGAAACCGCTCGAAGAACTCCTGCAGATGAGTTACGGCCGTGTCGCGGAACACCTTGGGCTGACCGTCCGCAGTCCCGGCCAGTCGGTCGGTCAGGTGTGACACCAGTCGAGCCAGTTCACTGGTGAATGCCTCTTCGGCCAGCCGGACCGCTTCATCGAACCGGGCTGTGATCCGCTGTCGCTCCTGCTCATAGAGTTCGGGGCTGAGCTGCCGGAGGTAGTCCGGTGGCTCGACCGATGGGAAGTCCCACTCCACCGCAAACAGCTCGGTCAGCGAAGCGGGATAATCGCTGACGCAGTAGAGCTCCCCCAGCCGCTGGCGGGCCGCCTGCTTGAGGGCTGCATACTCGTTCTGCAGCGTGGCCACCGCGTCGGCCAGTTCTTCGCGGTAGAAGTGGAGCTGATCATCGAAGGCCGCAATGCGGTCCTGTCGGATGAGCCGCAGGCCGGGCTCGGGAAAGGGGAGACTCACGCCGCGCCAGTAACTCTGGATCGCCCCCCGAATCGCGGTGACCGCCCGAAACGCGGGATGCCGGGTATCGAGCAGTTTCTTCCCCGCACTGAGATATTTTCCCTCGGCTCCGAATGGCTCGGCGGCCTGAGCCTTCTGGGCAGTATTCAGGCTCTTGCGCACGCCGAGCCAAGTAAACGACAGCCGGACGGCCGCCATCGTGGTCCGCAGTCGCTGTCCGGCCGTGTGTGCCTGCACGGGCGGTTTCGGTTCAACCAGTGTGGTCATCAGAACACCTCCAGAGGCAACGGGGGGGATGAAATGAGAAATCTCAGTTGTTCGTGGGGTCAGCAGGACGACGCACCTTCCGGCGCGAGGTTTCTGCCGCGTTAGTGGCATGGACATAGAGACCAGGCCGATCGGCCGACAGACAACGGCCGCTCGCCCATTGACGCAGTTTTGTGACCGCTTCGGCCGCCGTGTGAGCGACTGGGACGACATTTTTCGCCGCTTCGGTGAGGGACACATCCAGCAGTGCCGACAACCGGCAACAGGATTTGATCTCCGCCCCCGTCCAATCCGTGTCCGTCGGAATCGGCTGATTCGCGGCGATGTCGTACTGGCGGCGGTAGAGCTGCCAGATCGTCGAACGTTCGGCGGCTCCGGGGAGATCGACAAAGAACACGGCGTCGAGTCGCTCCGCACGGGTGAACTCGGGCGGCAACTGACTGATGTTGTTGGCCGTCCCGATGAAGAACACGTCACTGGTGTGATCGGCCAGCCAACTCAGCAGCGTGCCGAACAGCCGTGTCGAGACTCCCGAATCGCCGCTGCCACCCACGCCCGACAAGCCCTTCTCCAGTTCGTCCGCGAACAGGATGCAGGGACTCATGGCGTCGGCAATCTTGAGTGCCTGCCGGACATTCCGTTCGGTGTCGCCGACCAGGCCGCCCATCAAGCTGCCGATGTCGAGTGTGAGGACGGGACGGCCGGTTTCGTTGCCCAGCGCCCGACAAAACGCTGATTTCCCGCAACCGGGTGGGGACAACAGCAATGCCCCTCGGGGTTTCACTGACCGGCCCGGCTGGAGTGCCCGGCGACAGAAGTCTTTCAGGGCCGACAGCCCACCCAGCGACGCGAAGTCCTCGCGCCCGCGATGCAGCGTGAGCAGGTTTTGCTTCCGCAGCGTCTGGGCTTTTAAGTCCCAAATGACCTCGGGCCGCAGGGCATCGTGTCGGGCCAGTGACAGTGCGAACGCCCCTTCGGCTTCCGCGCGGGTCAACCCGGCCGCCGCCTCCAACAGCGCCTGCCAAGCCCGATCGGTGGGAATTCCATCCGGATGATCGGCCAGAACATCCTGTGCGATCTGACCAAGTTGCACTTGTGTCGGCAGCTCATGATCGACGATCACAAAGGCCCGTTCGAGTTCGATCGGCAGGGTGACGACCGGCGACAGCACGACCACGAACGTGCGCTGCTGCTTTCCCGCCACGAGTTGCTCGAACAGCGTCTGGACATTCTCGGCGCTGTTCAGGAATCTGTGAAAGTTCGGCAGTACGAGGAGCGTCGTGTGCTCGGCCTGGGCCGCGTTGCGACTCGTTGAGACAGGCGGAGCCAGTGTGGGCAGCGCCTTCAACACGGCGAGTGGATCATTCACTTCGGGCACCGTGGCGTTCGAGTCCGCCGGGAACCTCAAGCCCCGTGCAATGTCCCATACGGCGAGTGTCCACTTCTCACGGCGGGCGTGCTCGACCAACTCCCGCTCCGCCTCATCGGGCTCGACGGTCTGGACCCACAGCCCGCTGAAGGCCGCGTTGATGTAGTCGGTCAGTGTTTGAATCAGTGACATACGAGTTCCTTCAGCCAGGGGGGGATCTCCCACTACGAAAAGGCCCCGCGAAGCCGGAGCTGCGGGGCGGGAGAGACAGGAAATACGAGGCGGGGGGACGGACGGGCCTGGTGCCAGAGCCAGCCCGATCGTCCCCCGTAGAGTCCGAGATCAGTTTTCTTGCGGGTTCCGTCAGGCAGCAGTCGCTACGGAATGTCCGGATCTTCACCGGTGGCGGGTAACTTCAGGCCCTGTGATTCCGCGAGGAGGGTGAAGGCTTCGTCAGCACAGACGTCATACGGCCGCTCCTCACCCAGAATGACAAACAGGTGGCCCAGTGACTCACTCAGCGCGGCACATTCCGTCGGCGTGAAATAATCCGTGCCGTCCGAATACACGTAGTCTTCCGGTGCCGAGTCGAGGTGAAATCCGAGACCGAAGTCCCGGACCAGTTGCTGGAGCCAGAGAACGGCCTCTTCTGGGGTCGCTGCGACGGGAAGGACAAGATTCACCATGCTTTGGTTCCCCGCGAGTATGGGTGGTCGCTAACTCTGCGACGGTTGTTGTTCGGACTGAGTCGCCGCATGGAACTCGCTCGTCAGTTGCTCGCGGGTGCGGACACCGAGTGCTGCCTCCAGGTTGCGGGTGGCATCTCGGCAGGCTTCCCCCGTGAAGCCGTTGGTTTGAATGGTGGTCTCCCCCTTCGGCGAGACGGTGACTTCGATGGTCTTGGACATCAGGCTTCCTCCAAAATGCGAATCTGCCTCTCCAGCCGGGTGACTCGCTGTTGAAACTTCTCGAAACGGTGAGACGAATGACATGGCGACGAACTGCGGTCATGGGTTTCTCCCCCCAATGAAAGTTGTGAGTCGGATGCGACCAAGCCTCTCACCCAGCCACGGCGATCTGGACTCGAATCGAACCGTCCGTCAGCAGTTGCTCGCTGACCGAGTGACCCTGCCGCCGTGCTTCGAGTTTCGCC
This sequence comes from Schlesneria sp., assembly GCA_043738825.1. Classification (GTDB taxonomy): domain Bacteria; phylum Planctomycetota; class Planctomycetia; order Planctomycetales; family Planctomycetaceae; genus Schlesneria. The sequence continues at coordinate 7,149 of JAYUFF010000403.1, read as the reverse complement.
TTCTCCACGGTGTACGCCTGCAAGAACTGATCGAGGTGGGATTGCTGGCCCCAGGCACCACCGTAGTTGTCGTACTTCAGTTCGCCGGTCGTGGTGTTGCAGACCACGGGGTACTGCCAGTCAGGCAGCTCCACCGCCAGTCCCGTGACCTCGGCGCTGAACAGCGTCACCGTCCGCTGTTGTGGCTCCGGCAATTTCAGTCGGCGACAGGCTGCCTGCACGGCCGCGATGTCCTTCACTTGTGTTTTGATCTCAACGATGTGGCTCATCGGTCTCCTCCCGTCCAAGAGTGTGTGGTGGGTTACTCAGCGGCCGTCGTGAGATGGCCTGCCGGTTTGTCGTCAGCAGGCGGAGCGGGAAGTGCCGGAGCGAACAGGGTCGGCTTCGCGGACATCAGATCCGTGACGAGCGTCTCAGCGATCACGTTTCCATCCTCGGGCTCGTTTGATTTTCGCAGCAACAACGCGCAGACGATCAGCGGCAACAGACACAGGGCCAGTGTCCCGACCTGCTGGATGCTCTCCGCGATGAGTGGCTCGCGCTGACGCTGAATGGCGATGTCCTGTCGCTCGGCTTCGAGGCGGTCCCGCTGCTCATTGAGATGCGTCCGTTCGGTCTGCCACTGCTTCTGGAGTTCGGCCATTTGGCGGCTCTGCAACGACTGCTGTTCGGCGTGGCGGTTCGCCAGCTCCAGCACCTTCCGTTCGTGTTCGCTCGTCGCTGGCGTTTTCTGGCACCCCAGCACCAGCGACAGCAGCACCATCACTCCGCAACCCATCGTTCCTTTCATGCGTCCCCCTTTCCAGCAGCACGCGCCCAAGCACCCGCTGCCATCCCCGTCGCAACTTCCGCTCACGCAGAATCACGGCACACGACAACAACACCAGAAACGCCAATAGTCCGATCACCACTGCCATACACGCTCCCTTCGTTCGAGTGGACCGGGACTGAAGGCTAAGGTGCCTTCATGTATGAATGACGCATTTTCGGGCTGAATTTAGTGTGTAGGCGTCGCGGTGACGTCTTGTGAGACTGGTCGAACGAAACGCCGATCCGTGGCAAGTGCTCGGGCTGTCGAGTAGCGTATTGCGACGACGAGTCACAAACGGCTCGCCATTCATCAATCTCATGGAGACCGCTTGAAGAGTTGAGCCGAGGCCGCGCGAAGGCGACCTCGTGACATTCTGAAAGACGCGTGTGCGTCAAGATTCTGCTTTCTACGAAACGACCAACCTGAGCCGAAAGGCTCTTGAAGAACAGAAGCAGTGCCTTGGACCGCGCCCCCGCAAGGGGGCGTCGGCCGGGTGCTGTTCTGTTCTGCCCCTTGGTCGGGGTCGTAGGAGCGGCTCTGGTTCGGCGCTCCTTTTTTTCTTTGGCAATGCGGCAATCAGGCATTGACCTCAAGGGGATTCAAAAATGTCCGTCTTGGAACGACCAACTGTGCAGTTCTCATTGGTGATGGCTGCATTCACCGGAATGCTATTGCTACAAGCCACGACCCTCGTCACGGTGCGGACGCTTCGCGATCCCTCAAAACAGGTGTCGGCTAGTCCACGCTTGGCCGAGAGCCCAGTGCCGGATGAATCCAAGTCTGCGGCCTCTTCATCGCAGGTGTCAGCTACCTCACTCTTGGCAACAGCCAAATCCGCCTTCGCTCAAGATTCCAACGAGCGAGGAGTCGCCTTCTTGTCGGCGGCTCTTGCGTTGCATCCAAATTCCATCGAGGCACTCGACTTCTACGGCGAGCGACTTCGAATCCAGTTCGGCAAGGCTCTGGAAGAAGGCGATTGGGAACTCGCACAAGCGCAGATCCCGGCCTACGAAATTGCCATTCGTTCCGGGCTGGCCTGTTGTCGTTCAATTGACGATGTGGAGGGTTTGCTGAAGAAACTGGATGACGTGAAGCCGTTGGCAAGCGCACTGAACGACCGAGTCAAATCAGAACTCGGGGCCATCTCGATGTGCGTTGAGGACAACGCAGTCACGGAAGAAGCGTTGGAAGGACTTGACGCGCGACTGCGCGACCTGCCGACCGCCAGAATCCAGGATGCCGTCCTAAAGGACTTGTTCGAGCTCACAAACAAAGCGACGGAGCGCCGGAACCACCTACGGGCCGAGAAACTCACCGCGCGACTCAGTCAACTCCGAACTGAGAGCCAGCGGACCGAACTGAAACTCGCCTCGGTTCGCGAGTTACAAGCCAGAGTGGACCAATTGCACTCCGAAGTTATGGAGTTGCGACATGATGATGGCAGCAACAAGAAGTTGGTGACCGAAACGCGAGACTTGCGCGACCAACTGGATCGCCTTTTGCAAGTCAGATCATTGCACGAAACGCAGACCATTTCCGACAAGGATGCGAACCAGTCGTTGGAACAGGCGCGTCGGCTTCTGGCCAAGGCTCGTTCATTGGCCAAAGACGGCAAACTGCAAACGGCGGGTGAGCAACTCGCCGAAGCAGAATTGATTCTGGGGACTGTTGATCGTCTCAGTTCTCTGGATGTGCAGAAGCAGGTTCGCAAGACGGCCGACGAAATTCGCCGAGAAGCCATCGGTCTCCGCGTCCAACAAGAGCGGTTCTACAACCTGTGGGCCATTGGTCAACTCGAAGACTCCCTCGCGGACTATGAGAAGGCGCTCGGGTGGTTCAAGAACGACAAGGAAGCCTTCAAGAAGGCGCTGCGAGAAAAAGTCGGCGTGATTGATGCCCAGGCGCTGCATCCGGCGACGCACGCACTTTACACCGAGATGTTCCAGAAGTTGTACGGCGGACTTTCCAACGTAGAACGTGCCGAGATAACCAAAGCCATCGAACTCGCGGACAAACGACCGTTGTCCGACGTCACAACCGAATCGAGCGGCAATTGAAGATGGTGGACCGGCAAAAATCGTCCTCGATTGAAGACTGGCACCGCAACTGTGTGCCGTACAAAGCCCCCTCCCCAAAGGAATCAAGATGCAGCAACCTGTCACATTCAGCATGACGATGGTTACGGTCCTTCTGGCGACGGGAAACGCCTTTGCGGAGTTGGCTGACGTACCCATGTCGACAGCGAGGGCCGCATCAGTGACGACTTGGCTTCGAGCGCAACGGGTGCTTTTGACTTCACCGCAAACTGTCGCTGATCGACCGCGAGCACGATGGTCCCAATCAACGCGGGATTTCCGGGAAGCGATCGAGCGACAACGTCCACATGCTGTTGGTCGTGCTGGCAGTGTTCACGACTACTTGAAGTATCTCTCCCTCGACCAGGCCAGCACTCTGAAGGGATTTACCTACGAGCAGAGCTTGGTGCGGCGCTGGAACAAGCGCGGTGGGCCGCTTCGTTATGAATTGGCGTCTGTGAATCACGAGTTCGCTGATATTTTGGAGATCGACAACGCCACCGGGGCCGTCCGACGACAGTTGCAGGTGTACTCGGGTGGAAATCCGCGTGCAGCGTTGGAGAAACTGTTTATCTCGGATGTGGAAGCTGACAAGCTGGTGATCCCAAGGGACTGCTTTGAGAAGATCGACGACGTGCTCGACTCGATCTTGAAGAGACGCCGCGGGATTCTGAGTCAGATGGAGACGGGTGGCCTTGATGCGGCGACCGGCCTCCACCTCATCCGCAATCGCCTTGGAAAGATTGGGATTCAATTCGATGCCGACACCCAGGTCGCGTCATTTCGGGGCAGGACACTCGGTCGAGTGGATGATCCGGCGTTTCAGTCACAGTTCTCGAAACTCGTCAAGGAAAAGTTGTCGAGCGACGTGATCTATCGTCAGCAACTCACCGGTCAAGTGGAAACGTCTGCCAACTTCCGCACCTTCAGGGACTGGCAGGGCGGTGAACCTGCTGCGACGAGACTCGTTGTTTCCACAATGGAACGGCGAGAAGCTGAGTTGCTCGCCAGCGGACTGCCGAAAGCCGTCGCAGCAAGAAAGGCTCGTGGTTGGGTTCAGCAGCAATTCGGACGAAAGCAAATTGACGATCTCATTCAATCCGAGCGCCGTGCAAGGTTGCTCGGTGTGCCTGACGATCAGCTTGGTCAACTCAGGCCGCAATTCGATGGGGACACGTTGAAGTTCAAGAACAGTATTGAGCGAATGGGACGAAAGGCTTGGCATTCCCAGCAAATCAATGCCCAAGCGATCGTACTCGGCCTCACAGCCCTTGGTGCTGGAGTCGATTTCGTACTCTCCGAGAAGGATTTGGATGACTGGCTCATGACTCGAAGTCCGGAATGGGCAGCCCGCGCCGGAGTTGCCAGTGTGGCTGTTGGGGCGGCGGGCTCATTGGAACGCAAGCTCATTGAACGCAGCGGGAGCAAAGTCGTGCTCCGTTCAGTAAAGACGACCGCAATCGCTGGCGGAGCAGCAACGGCTCTCTTCTTGGCGGGAGATACCCTGATTGCCGTCACGTTCCGAGGTGCTGGTTGGGCCGAGATTCGAGATATGACGACCGAAACGGCGATGGTCCTAGTCGTCACTGAAGGTTGCCGATTGGGCAGCATTTGGATTCTAACCGCAGCGGGATATGGAACTTGGGCTGGACCGGTTGGAATCGGTGTTTCCATCGGCACGGTGGTGATTTACTCCGGAGTGACTCACGTCTACACCCGCTCACAACAAATCGAAGAAGATCGCCTTGTGATTGCCGCGCGTTGCGACGCGGCCCGGACGAAAGTTAATCGCTGGTGCGACGAGATCTGTCAGCGCTCGCGTTTTTCAAAGTGATCCAGATGTGACAACCACTCGATAAACATATCGCTTCGTGAATCGAAGAAAAAAACAAACACCCTGGAGTCGATTCCAATCCGATGAAACGCCGCCACTCTTGGTCCAGGGATCGACGGACCGGCGGCGGTGAGCTCTCGTGCTCATACGAATTAGTTCCAAGTGTAATGGACTCCTGTGATGCAGGAGCGGCGAGCGAATGAGAGTCGCGAGAAGGATCGGCACAGTCTGCAGCCTCATCGTGTCAGGTCGATTCTCGACAGGATTATCGTCCGACTCAGCGATCACGATTTCGGGCAGTCGCGGCGACTCGTAGAATGACGCCGTTGAATCCAACTGCTCGCCGAGACGCCGTGATGACCGAAGCATCAATCCGAGAACCCGTACAAATCCGGCAGGATTGTGCCCGCAAGCTGCGGTCGGTCGAGACGAGCGAGATGTTCACAGCCATTCTCGGCGCTCTGCTGGGTGAAGACTGGACGACGCCAAAGATCGAAGAGTTGCGGATCACTCCCGATCGCTGTCTGTTGGCTCGCCCAGCGGGTGAGGCAACCTTCAAGGTCTTCCTCGGTGCCGAAGCCGATTTGATTCGCAACATCCACGGACTTTCTGCGGTCGCAGAACTCGATGGTGACGAGATCGGATACTTGTTGGGCAAAGTGGCCGAACTCAAGCGGATCGAGTGACGAGGGAATTGGATACTGCCCTGCATCTCAATCAAAAGAAGAACGTCATGGCAAAGATCCCATCCAGCAAGTTCTCGACCATCAAGAAAAAGATCTCTTCGACAAAGTTTCCCATCGCCAAGCGGAAACTCTCGTCAGGGAAGCTCTCCAGCCAGACCGCCAAAATCCCTTCGAGAAAATTCGCCAAGGCAAAGGCCGCAACAAAGCACGTCGTCAGTGGGCCCGCTCCGCTGGGACACCCATCCGATGAGCAAGCTCGTCAAGAGGCAGTAGCGACATTGAAAAGAAAGACAGACGCCTTGAAGGCTGCGAACAAAAGAACCGTTCGTTGAGCGAGGTCTATTGCCGTCTCACATTGAAGGAATGAAGAAGACATTGCAGTGAGGTTGCACTCAATCAGATGAAACTCGGCCTGATCACGGACATCCACGAACACGTCGAACACCTGCGAACGGCTCTCAGTCTGTTCCACAGGAACGGTGTCGAGCAGGTTGTCGTCGTTGGCGACGTGCTCGAGATGGGAGAACGGATCGAGGAGACGTGTCAGTTGCTGGCTGATGCGAAGGCCATCGGCGTGTGGGGCAATCACGATTTCGGACTGTGTGTCGATCTCGACGACGACATTCGTGCAAAGTACCCGTCTGTGGTGATCGACTACATGACATCCCTGCGGCCCAGACTTGATGTTGGTGGCTGTCATTTCACGCACGTCGAGCCGTGGCTCAATCCCGAAGATGTGGCTGACCTCTGGTACTTTGAGGGTCCGCCCGATCATCACGGTAACTTGGAACGCATCTTCAATGCCGTGCCGAACAGGATCATGTTCGCCGGGCATTACCACAAATGGTTGCTGGTGACACCGGACGGAATCAGCGAGTGGAGTGGAGACACGCCAATTCGCCTTGAGCACGGCCGCTACTTCGTCGTGGTCGGTGCATTGTGCGAGGGTCAGTTCGCCATCTTCGATACGGATACGTCGGAGTTGTTGCCGTTCAACGAAGACTGACGTAAGCCTCAACGCTTGCCAACGCGATCGCCTGTTGAATCAGGCGCTTCAATGGGGCCGTGCTTCATCAGCACGGAAGGCGATGCAACGCCGAGAGTGGGGGTTGTGCAGATCGGCGCTTCAATGGGGCCGTGCTTCATCAGCACGGAAGGCCGCTCGATTGATCGGTGAAAGAGAACGTCACCGCGTCGCTTCAATGGGGCCGTGCTTCATCAGCACGGAAGGCCAGTCGAGAATCTTCATCGTTCCCCCTGCTTCTTCTTGCTTCAATGGGGCCGTGCTTCATCAGCACGGAAGGCGCGACGGATTTGCCGGGGCAGGACGTGGGCGAGTTCGTGGCTTCAATGGGGCCGTGCTTCATCAGCACGGAAGGCAACGCGGAATCCCCGCCAGCGGATCACGCACGTCCACCGCTTCAATGGGGCCGTGCTTCATCAGCACGGAAGGCGAGAAGTCCTTTGCCCACGCGACCAACATCCCGAAAAGCTTCAATGGGGCCGTGCTTCATCAGCACGGAAGGCCTTGTTCGTGACCCGCGCCCCTGACACTGCCGAACAGCTTCAATGGGGCCGTGCTTCATCAGCACGGAAGGCATGAGACTTGTCCTCGTCGGTCAAGTCCTCGTCCTTGCTTCAATGGGGCCGTGCTTCATCAGCACGGAAGGCCCGACCGTCATGCAGGACGATCGGATCGCGCGGAGGCTTCAATGGGGCCGTGCTTCATCAGCACGGAAGGCA
>JAYUFF010000402.1:0-2117 GCA_043738825.1 Schlesneria sp. | reverse complement strand
TGAATGTGCTTCCCCGCATCGACACAAGTCTCGGCGTGAGCCAGCAGATGGCGCGGCTCGGTCTCAATCGCAACGGCCTGCAAGCCATCGACGTTGAGGAGCTGCTCGACCGTCAGCCACGGCAATCCCTGAAATGCCGGTTGCTTCTCCGCCGCCCGCCTCAGTTTCTCATCCGGCTCGACGATGCCGACGACCTCGTAATCGGCCGACTTCCGATAGACCTCCAGCTTCCCGCTGGCATGACCGTGCGCCGTACCAATCTGACCGATCTTGATTTTGGACATGGATGCTGAACCTTGGTGTGTCGTGACGAGACGCTCCATACGTCGCACGGTGTGGATTGTCCGATTCTAGGCGTCCCGTCGGCGGAGCGACGGGACTACTGTAGTCTCGTCGCTCCGCCGACGAGACCGTGCCGGGCAACGGGTCAACCTCCGTCGCTCGACTTGTCCTTGTTTCGCATGAGTGCGAGCAACTTGTTGGTGGCGGCCTCGGCGAACTCGGGGGCGTTGATGTGGAGGTCGAGTTCGATCAGTTCGGTCGCTCCGCGCGTGGAGCGAATGCCATCGTACAGAGCCTGCCGCGCGATGGGATCATCGAACGGCTGGCCGGTCTGGTCGATGGCCGAAACGCCGCGCAGCGGGATGAGTATGGAAGTCGGCCCGGTCGCGGCGGCGGCCTTGCGCCCGATCTCTTCGCCGAGATTGCGGTTCTCATCGGGAGTCGTTCGCATCAGCGTGACGGTGGGGTTGTGCTGATAGAACTTCCGGGCGCGAAACTTCTCGGGGACGGTGGCAACCGGCCCGAAGTTGACCATGTCGAGCGCTCCGACCGAGATCACTTGCGGGACTCCGCGCTTCCCGGCCGCCGTCAATCGCGTTGGCCCCGCCGTGAGGATCCCTCCCACAAGTTCATCGGCCAGTTCCGTGGTCGTGATGTCCAGCACCCCGGCGATCAAACCATCGGCAATCAAACCCTCCATCGCCTCGCCCCCGTTGCCGGTGGCGTGAAAGACGAGTACCTCGTAACCGGCCGCTTCGAGAATCTTGCGGGCGTGTTCAACACAGGGCGTCGTGACGCCAAACATCGTCGCCGCAACGAGCGGTTTGTCGGTGGTGGGTGGAGCGTGAGTGGAACGTGATTTACCTTCTCTTGTCCCCTCGCCCCCGTCTTCGGGGGAGAGGGTTAGGGTGAGGGGGTCTTCGTCCGTGTCTGGCTGCTGTTCAGCAGGGGAAACGTCATCGACCGCTGTTCCGTCCATTAGAGTCGCAACTTCATCCGCCCCCCTCACCCTAGCCCTCTCCCCCCCAAAGCGGGGGGCGAGGGGACAGGAAGAGCCACCGTCGGCCAGCTCCTGACTCTCGACTCTCGTCCCTCGACTCTCAACTCTCGTCTCTCGACCCAGCAGCACCATCCCGGCCATCGCCCGCGCGGCTTCACCGAGCACCAGCCGGCTGATGCGGTTGATCCCCGCGATATCGACCACCGAGTTGAGCATCAGGATGTCTTTGCCTCCCACGTAGGGCCGCGTTTGGCCCGAGGCGAGAGTGCTGACCATCAGCTTCGGGACGCCGAGCGGCAGCGCGCGCATGGCTGCTGTCCCGATTGTCGTTCCGGCCGAACCACCCAGCGCGAGGATGCCGTCCACCTCACCGCGAGCGTGCGCGGCGGAAACGATGCGCGCGGCACCGAGCGCCGCCTGTGTGACCGCCTGTCCACGATCGTTCCGCTCGCGCAGTGTCACCAGCGAAACGTCCGCCGCCGCGAAGACCTGCTCGCGCGTCACGTCGGCGGCGATGAGGGGCGAGCCGAGACAACCGGTATCGACGACGCAGGTCTTCGCGCCGTACTCGTGCAGCAAATCGCGGACGAAGGTGATCTCGTGCCCCTTCGTGTCGAGTGTCCCCAGCAGATAGACCGGCATGACGCGAACATCCTTCTCCGTGGAGACTGGCATCTTCGTTCGTCTCGCAACGCGCGACCATCAGTTCGCGGGCCAGAGTATCGGATGTTCGGTGGCCTCGCGACAGAACGGGGACGGTGAGCAGCGGCCTCAAACTGGGAAAGGTAACCCACGGAGAATATTTTACCCATTGAAGCCTGAAGCGCGAGCGAAG
>JAYUFF010000401.1:0-2121 GCA_043738825.1 Schlesneria sp. | reverse complement strand
TCGCGATGAAGCTGGCCACCGACATCATCCGCGACGCCGAGGGTGCTCATCACTTTGTTGAGCTGAACGTCACCGGTTGCCGCACGCGCGACGAAGCCTTCCGCATCGCCAAGGCCATCGCCGACAGCCCGCTCGTCAAGACGGCGATCTGCGGAGCCGACCCCAATTGGGGTCGCATCGTCTCGGCGGCGGGATACGCTGGAGTCCCGCTGAAGGAGGAGGACATGTCGCTCGTCGTGAACGGTTTTTTGCTTTACAAGGACGGTGCCCCGGTCGTGTTCGATCCCAAGCAGGTCTCCTCCAGTTTGCGAGACAACCGCGAGACGACGATCAATCTCACGCTGACGCATGGCTCGTCGTTTGTCCGCTTCTGGACGTGTGACCTGACCAAGGAATATGTCGAACTCAACGCGGACTACACGACATGAGCCAGACTGGAAATCGAAAGCTCCGCACGCTGTTGTTGTCTGTGCTGTGCCTTGCCGTTTGGCACGGCGCGGTCAGTGCGACCGCGTTGGCTCAGCGGCGGGTGCCATCCAACGCACCTCCCGAGACTCCTTCGCAGCGGTGGCTGCCTCTGCCACAGGGCGGTTCGACCGATCTCAAGCAGCAGGTGCAATGGCTCCAGCAATTGAAGGGGTTGGTGGGGTCTGATTCCTTGGGCGGTGAAACGCCTTCGCTGCCGAAGTTTGATCCAGAACAACTGAAGTCGCTGTTGGACGCGGTGAAGCAGATGAGCGGCGGGCTTCCCGACGGAACGCAGCCTCCGGCGCTGAATGGCGTCACGCCCGAACAGGTTTCAAAAGCGCTGGCCGATCCCGCGCTGCGTGAGCAAGCGCGACGATTGCTCGAACAGTTCTCGCGGGATGGAAAGCTGCCCCAACGCGGAGCCGCCACCGACACGAAGAGCGTGCCGTTTCCAGTGAACTCGCCCGAGCGTGGCACCAAGGCGAACGGCGAGTCACTCGAACGAAACTCATCGGCATCTGCGACCGGTGAAGAATCGTCGGCGATGCCACGGGCCATGCAAGAGTTGCTGCAACGACTGGCTCAGCAGGCCGGTCGCGAACCGAACGGTCTGCCGCCTAAGCGTGATCCTGCGACGGACGGTTCGTCAGAGCAAGGCTTGAGAGCGTCGGATGCGCGGAACGATTTGAATCGTCCATTGCGACCCCCGGCAGCCGATCAGCGACCCGCTGTGAATCCGCCTCGTGGAACAGCCCAACCTCGCGGAGTGGCACCGTCTCCGGGAACAACCGAGCAGCCCGGAGTCGCTTCGCCAGATGGGAGTGAGCGAGTGCGGGGAGACGATGCACGACCGGGGACTCCCAGCCGCAATGACTCGGTATCGGCACCGTCGGTGGCCGAGATGCTGAGGAACAGCCCACTGACGCGCGATCAGACTGGCGCGCGCGGTCAAACTGGATCGAACGATCCTCGATCGAACAGGCCGGGTTCTCGCACGTCCGAATCGCACGATGTCAGCTCGACAATTCCTCCGCCGAATTCCGGGCCGTCGAAAGCGGATCGTTCAAATGGTGGAACTCCGAGCGGTTCGCATGTTGCTGGTTCTCGGAACAGTGTTCCAGTGCGGCCGGGCAGTTCGACCTTGAACCGAGATCGTGAGTCGCGCGACGCTGCGATGCCTCCCGCGCCGTCTCCCAATCGAGGGCCTACTTCGCTCGATTCACTCTCCAGTGCGATGCCGCCGTCGATGGATGTTCGGTCGGAACTGGAGCAACAAGGGTTCGCTCAGACCCTGCGCAAAATTGTTGATCAGGCGCGTGAGGAAAGTCTGGTCGCTGCCAATGGCTCAACGGGGTCATCGTCCGGGAGCCACGTTGGCGGAAATGGCTCCTCGGCAGGACTCGAAGGTTCCGTGGTGCGGATGCTCGATGGGCTCCGCAAAAGTCTTGTTGAGACTGCGCCAGAGTCACCCGTTCCATCGCCAGCTCCGGGACAGACGCCGCCCAACGCGGTTCCACCGTCTGCTCCGCAGCCCGTTGCCGAACATCGTTCCTCGTTGAGTCAGGTGAGCAAGGCGGCGGGCAACATTCTGTCGGACATCGCGACCCCTCCCGCATCGCGACCCGCGCCCGTTCGATCCTCGCACGCGACATC
>JAYUFF010000400.1:0-2123 GCA_043738825.1 Schlesneria sp. | reverse complement strand
AGACGCGCATGGTCCTGGTGGTGAATGTGTCGAGCGTGCTGGTGAACGCGGTGCTCGACTCGATCCTCATTTTCGGATGGGGTTCGTTTCCGGAACTGGGCATGGCGGGAGCCGCGATCGCGACGAACCTCGCCAACGTCTATGCCACGGTCTGCTACATCCTGCTGCTGACACGCCCCGACGCGCGAGTGACGTATCAATTCTGGAGGCACTGGCGATTCGATCGCTGTTTGATGCGCGACCTGCTGCGGTTCGGTGGGCCGAGTGGTTTGCAGATGTTTCTCGACGTGGCGGGCTTCACCGCCTTCATCATGATCATCGGCTGGATCGGCAAGCACGAACTGGCGGCCACAAACATTGCGTTCAATCTCAACACGCTCGCCTTCACGCCGGTGATCGGGATGGGAATCGCCGTCTCAACGCTCGTCGGCCAGCGGATCGGTGAAGGTCGTCCGGACATTGCCGAGAAGTCCGCTCGCAAGGGCTTCATCCTTGCGGGCGGCATGATGCTGTTTTGCGCCGTGATATACGTCTTCGCGCCGAATGTCCTGCTGGCTCCGTATGCCTATCGCGCCGATGGCGAGAACTTCGAGGAAGTCCGCAGCGTGGTGGTCGTGCTGTTGCGGTTCGTGGCTCTGTACTCGTTCTTCGATGCGATGGCGATCGTGTTCGGTTCGGCGGTGAGAGCGGCGGGCGATACGACGTTTTCGATGCTCGCGACCTGCCTCTGCGCATGGGGCCTGCTCGTCATGCCAACGTACCTGACATGGAAGTTCTACGGCCCGAGTCTATTCTGGAGTTGGATCTGGTGTTCGACCTATGTGATGGTGCTGGGCTTTGTGTTCCTGCTGCGCTTCGCCAGCGGACGCTGGAAGACCATGACACTGATCCACCACGAATCGCCCCCGCTGCCCGAGACGCATCCCTGATGACGGGAATCTTCCGGATTGGATCGTCGCCGCGCTAAGCGATGCCGTGCCACACCTACTTCACGTCCAACGCTCTTCACCAGACGGACGTACTTGGCGGGGCCTTGGTTTTTTCATAGTAGGGTGGGACAAGCTCGCTTCGAGCGCCGGCCCACCATCGTGAAATCGCGGGCAATGGTGGTGGGCCGGCGCGGCGAAGCGCCGCTGGTCCCACCCTACAAATCCCAAGGCTCAACAAGACGATGGCACTGCGTACTTGGTGGGGTCGCTTGCCCGGTGGATGAGTGGCCGTCAAGATGCGGTCGGAAGGAACCACGATGTCTCTCGAACTGCGGAACGTCACAAAAAGTTATCGAGAACCGGGCGGTGGGCGACTGCCGGTGCTCAACGTCAAAGAATTCAAACTGGCATCCGGTGAGCAGGCCGTGCTGGTCGGATCGAGTGGCGGCGGCAAGACGACTCTGTTGAACATCATCGCCGGAATCACGGCGGCTGATAGTGGAGAAGTGCTGGTCGGTGGCACGGACCTCGCCAAACTGCCCGAAGCCGCGCGAGACCGCTTTCGCGCCGAGCGGATTGGCTACGTCTTTCAGACGTTCAACCTGCTGCCCGCCTTCACGGCCCTCGAAAATGTGCTGCTGGGCATGAGCTTCGGCGGCAAGCGTGCCGACCGATCTCGGGCGATCAAGCTGCTGGAACGAGTCGGCCTCGGACACCGACTGCATCACAAACCGAATCAGATGTCAGTCGGTGAGCAACAGCGGACATCGGTCGCTCGTGCGTTGGTCAATACCCCGCGCTTGCTCCTTGCCGACGAACCGACCGCCAACGTCGATGCCGCCAACCAACAGACGATTCTGGACCTGCTCCGCGACTCATGCCGCGAGAACAACGTTTCGCTGTTGCTCGTGACTCACGCGCCGGAAGTCGCGAGTCAGTTCGACCGGGTCGAAAAGCTGGCGGACTTCAACCGACCGACGTGACGCCCCAAGAAGTGCTTCCTCAATCAAAAGCATAGTTGAGCTGAAAGAACTAGCCTGACGCGCAAGCAAGGGCTGGATGTTTGATGATTGCAAAGCCCTCGCTCGCGCGTCGGGCTAGTTTTGAAACCGAAAAAGCCAAGCCCCGAAGTACGAATGGAAGCCCCCCTGTGAATCTTGCGACGATTGCCTGGAAGAGCATCCGCCAGCGTGG
>JAYUFF010000399.1:0-5624 GCA_043738825.1 Schlesneria sp. | reverse complement strand
TGGAAAACAGCTTTCACTTCCTCGCACGGCCACGTCGAAGCTCCGTGACCGTGACACCCCCATTTGAAAAAGGGGATTGCCCTGCCCGGCTCGTTGCATTGATGGCCGCCTCTGCCCAAGATCGTGATAATCACGCCCTCTTGGAGAATTGCCGTCATGCCCACGCATCGCATCGCCGTCATCGCCGGAGACGGCATCGGTCCCGAAGTCACTCGCGAAGCTCTGCGCGCCGCCGAGGCCGCTGTCGCGAAAGTCGGCTCGCGCATCGAGTGGACCGAGTTCCCGTGGGGGACCGATTTCTATTTCGCTCACGGACGGATGGCTCCACCCGAGTTCCTTGATGAGCTGGCGAAGTTCGACGCGATGCTGCTCGGCGCGGTCGGGCATCCGAAGGTTCAGGACCACATCACGCTGAACGGGCTGCTGCTCCCCATTCGACGGCGCTTCGATCAGTGTGTCTGTCTCCGTCCCGCCTACTTGTACGAAGGCGTCGATAGCCCGCTGCGAGGCAAGGCCCCCGGCTCGATCGACATGCTCGTCTTTCGCGAGAACACCGAGGGCGAGTACGCGAACGTCGGCGGTCGCGTCTATCAAGGCTCGGCCCACGATGTCGCGATTCAAACGTCGGTCTTCACCCGGCGAGGCTGCGAGCGAATCATCCGCGCCGCGTTCGAGAAGGCCGTCACCCGGCCGCGTCAGCGCGTCGCTTCGATCACGAAGAGCAACGCCCAAGGCTACGGCATGGTCCTGTGGGACGAAGTCTTCTCGGCCGTCGCGAAGGAGTACACGCAGATCGAAACCGAATCGCTGCTGATCGACCGCGCGGTGATGGAGTTCGTGCGCCGGCCCGAGAGTTTCGATGTCGTCGTCGCCAGCAACCTGTTCGGCGACATCCTGACCGACCTGTCGGCGATCATCGTCGGCAGCATGGGCCTCGCCGCGAGCGGCAACATCGACCCCACCCGCCAGCACCCCAGCCTCTTTGAACCCGTCCACGGCTCCGCCCCCGACATCACCGGCCAAGGGATCGCCAACCCACTGGCCGCGATCCTGTCGGTCGCGATGATGCTCGACCACCTCGGCGAATCTTCTGCTTCGCACGCGATCCACACCGCCGTCGCGGAACTGCTTCGTTCGCGAGGCCCGCGCACCCCCGACCTCGGTGGCACGGCCAAAACGAACGAAGTGGGAGAAGCCGTCGCGCGAGGGATCGCTCAATCTGCGTAGACTCCACGCGACCGTGTGGGGTTATCGAAGCGGCTTCAAAACCAACCCGAAGCGTGAGCGAGGGCGGCAAGGTCAGAGCCTTCGGCGTCAGGGTCATCGTCTTGTTGAATCTGGGTAATGGAGTGCCACGGTCACGGAGCTTCGACGTGGCCGTGAGAGTGGGAAACAGCCTTCAGTTCCTCGCACGGCCACGTCGAAGCTCCGTGACCGTGGCACCCCCCTTTGAAACAGGCGATGGCCCTGTCGATGAGCGATGGCTCATTTCGCGAGCGACTTGGCCGCAGTATCATCGCGTCGGCCACGCTGTCCCGCCGCCAGTCTCCCGCCGGATCATCGCCATGCTTTCGTCAGCAGACTCGATCCCTGGTTTGGTTCCGCCCATCGTCTCTCGCCGCGACATGCTGCAACGCTGCGGGATGGGCTTCGGAATGGTGGGCCTCGCGGGGTTGTTGTCGGATGAGGGGCGGCTCGTTGCGCAGGAGGCTGGTTCTGTGCCCGATCCCTCTGCGCCGAAGCGGTCTCATTTTCAGGCGCGGGCCAAACACGTTGTCCATCTGTTCATGAACGGTGGGCCGTCGCAGGTCGATACGTTTGATCCGAAGCCGAAGCTTGACGAGTACCACGGCAAACCGCTGCCTTCGTCGAACCTGCGAACCGAGCGAAAGACCGGTGCGGCGATGCGGTCTCCGTTCAAGTTCGCGAAGTACGGCGAGAGCGGCATTGAGGTGAGCGAACTGTTCGCGAAGACCGCCGCGCACATCGACGACATTGCCGTGATTCGCTCGATGCACGCCGAGGTTCCCAACCACGAGCCATCGCTGATGTTGATGAATTGCGGCGACGGACGACTACCGCGACCGAGCTTTGGCGCGTGGGTCAACTATGGACTCGGGTCCGAGAACCGCAATCTGCCCGGCTTCATCGTGATGTGTCCCGGCGGCTATCCGATCGTCGCGACTCAGAACTGGCGGTCGTCGTTCCTGCCGGGCGCGTGTCAGGGGACGTACCTCGACTCGAATCACACCGATATCGACAAGCTGATCGCCAACATCCGCAACACGAAGCTGACTCTCGCAGAGCAGCGACGCCAACTGGACCTCGTCAAAACACTGAACGAACTCCACGCAGAAGAACGTCAGCACGCGCCGCTGCTCGAAGCGAGAATCCAGTCGTTCGAGCTAGCCTATCGCATGCAGAGCGAGGCGGCGGAAGCGTTCGATTTGAACCGCGAGCCTCAGAACATTCGCGACCTCTATGGCAACGGGATTCACGGCCGACAGTTGCTCATCACGCGCAGACTGATCGAACGCGGAGTCCGCTTCATCCAAATCTGGAGCGGCGCAGGACAGCCTTGGGACAACCACGACGGTCTGCAGGCTCAGCACCTCAAACTGGCCACTGACTGGGACGGTCCGATCGCTGCCTTTTTGACGGATCTCAAACAGTGCGGCCTCTTCGACGAGACGCTGATCCTGTGGGGTGGCGAGTTCGGTCGCACGCCGGTCGCCGAGTTACCGGGTCTCAGCGGTCGCGACCACAACCACTACGGCTTCTCGTGCTGGCTGGCGGGAGGCGGCGTGAAGGGGGGTGTCGTCCACGGTGCCACCGACGAGTTCGGCTTCCAAGCTGTCGAGAACCCTGTCCACGTTCACGATCTCCACGCGACGATGCTCCACCTGCTGGGCTTCGACCACGAACGCCTCACTTACAGATATGCCGGTCGCGACTTTCGTCTCACCGACGTGAGTGGCCGCGTGGTGCGAGAGGTGATTGCCTGAAAGGGTCGCTCATGAAGAGTCGTCTGTTCGCGATGGGAGCGGTGCTGGCCATCGCCTGCTTGACGGGGGCCGTTCCGCCGAAGCCGTTCATGGAAGCGTTGCGGACCTCGGACGGAGAATCCCTCGCCGAGCAGGATGGGTGGTCGCCAGTTCGCGGTTCTCGCGGGGCGATTTGAAAACCCGATGTTCGATGCCGAGTGTTGCGGGGCGACACGTCGCTGGCAGCGGTCGTTTCAGCACGTTTCTGATGCCGCTCAAATGTTGAAGAACACCTGCGTTGATTCGAATGAAAAACTGATTCAGCGTCGTGGAAAGCAACGCCAGAAACAGGCTCCACAAGCTCGCCAGCAACAAAAACACCCGCCATTGATTGACAACTCTTGCCGACAACACTTTACTTTCCCGGCCGGAGCAGCGTTGTGCGTGCCCGCAGACAGGGATGTCGATTCGGAAAATGGATGTTTCGGAACAGCGTATCAAACCGTAGGAGCTTGAAATGTCGGATGTCAAGAAGCCGAAGTCTAAGACAGAAGTTCTCACTGCCTTGGCGGAAGCGACCGGCCTGAGTCGTAAGGACGTTGCCAATGTCTTCACTCAATTGAGTGAATTGATTGCGAAAGAGATCGGCAAGAAGGGGCCTGGCGTCTTCAGCATCCCCGGCCTGATGAAGGTCCAAGTGATTCGCAAGCCGGCGACAAAGGCCGCCACTCGCAAGAATCCGTTCAAGCCGGACGAGATGATGGAAGTCAAGGCCAAGCCCGCTCGAAACGTGGTGAAGGTCCGGCCGCTCAAGTCCCTCAAGGAAATGGCATAGTCTGGATGGCGTGGTCGTCACGTCTCTGAGATCGTTTGCGGTGTTGACTGGTCGGCCGGGCCGCTTGAGGAAGTCGTGTTAATGTTGAACGAGGTCCGCTGAGAGAAATACTCGGCGATTGAAGGTTCGCGTGAGAGGGGGGCTAATCATGCTTGTCTTGTCTCGCAAGAGAAATGAAAGCATCGTCATTGACGGCTCAATTGTGATCACGGTTGTCGAAATCCGTGGTGACAAGGTACGACTGGGTATTGAAGCCCCCCGTGAAGTGTCGATTCACCGGCAAGAAATCTTCGCCGCCATCGCGGCGGAAGCAGCGTCTGCCGAGCCGGTCGAAACCCTTTCAGCGGGTGATGATGTTTCGGTCGTGGAGGTGAATCTCTAGTGCGTTGTCGCACCTAAGAATTGGGGTTGTTGTCGTAGCCACGTTCGCCAGAACATGGCGAGACCTTGGATTTGACCCCGCGCTCTGGAGAGCGTGGCTACCCCAAGATCAAGCTGTGAAAAAGCACTAGCACGATGACCTGCAAACCGACCGGACTCGAAACGATTTTGACGGGTGGCGATCCAATGTCAGGTCGCCAGGTTGAGTTGGTGACTGCGAGTTGGGTGTAGACGAGAGTTGACTGTTGCGTGCTTGTTGTTGGAGTTCGATCGGCCCCATCGTCTAGAGGCCTAGGACAACGGATTTTCAGTCCGTGAACTGGGGTTCGAATCCCCATGGGGTCAATCTTCAATCGGCCAACGAACGCAATGGACGACACGCCCCTGCCAAACAGGGGCTTTTTTGTTTGAGCTTCAACGCATGGAACCGATTGACACACTGCACGAGTTCTTCGGCTTTGCAGGTTTTCGCGGTACTCAAGAGGCGATCATTCGCCGCACGGCAAGCGGTCGGCACTCGCTGGTCATCATGCCGACGGGCGGTGGCAAGTCGCTCTGCTATCAGATCCCGGCGTTGATGCCGTTGCAGGCCACCGATGCGCGAGGTGCCGATCCGCAGCAGCGTGTTCCGCTGACGCTCGTGATGTCACCGCTGATTGCCTTGATGAAGGATCAGGTGGACGCGCTCCGGCAGCGAGGAATCGAGGCCACCTTCATTAACTCTTCACTGTCGCGTGAGGAGCGAGAGACGCGATACGCCAGCGTCGCGCAGGGCAAGCACCGGCTGCTGTACGTCACGCCGGAACGGTTTCGCAAACCCGAGTTCCTCGATGTGATCGCTCGCCGCGACGTGCGGTTGCTGGCGGTGGACGAGGCGCATTGCATCAGCGAGTGGGGGCATGACTTCCGCCCCGACTACACCCGGCTGCGCGAGTTCCGTGAGCTGATCGGCAACCCGACGACGATCGCACTGACGGCGACGGCCACGCCCGAAGTGCAGGCCGACATCGTGAGGCAGCTCGGGTTGCAGCCGGATGAAATGAAACTGTTTCACGAGGGGATCGACCGACCGAACCTGCACCTCGCTGTCGAAGAAGTTTGGGGCGACGAGGAGAAGCTCGAACAGCTCCTCGCCGTGCGCGAACGGCATCCGTCGGCGGGCGGCAGCGGGATCGTTTACTTCACGCTGATTCGGACGCTGGAGCGATTCAGCGAATTGTTGCGGCAACGCGACATCGCGCACGTCTGCTATCACGGCGATCTCGAACGGCGGCAGCGACGGCGCATCCAGAACGAGTTCATGCAGAGTCGCTGTCCGCTCGTGCTGGCAACGCCCGCGTTCGGCATGGGGATCGACAAGGAAGACATTCGATTTGTGATCCACGCCGAGATTCCCGGCTCGATGGAGTCGTGGTATCAGGAGA